>JAKFDY010000043.1:0-3452 GCA_036675885.1 Lacibacter sp.
TCTACACGATAACCACAAATTACTCCAGTAATGAGGCGTGCATTTGGGTTTAATGAAGCATTTTGAAAGAATGTTTCAAAAGTTACTTTTTTTTCAATTAAGTCTTGCAACTTCTGGTTATCGAAGCCAGTTAGCCACTCTATGACCTGGTGCAATTCTTCTTTTGTTCTGCCTTTCTTCTCCACCTTTGCCAGATACATAGGATAGACCGAGGCGAAGATCATTTTTGCGATACGCTGATTGTGTGTGTTGGAATTGTTCATCTCTTGTATTTTAGCGTCGCAGGTAGTGGCCAGTCAACCGATGATTTTACAATATGCTGCGATTGAGCGGTCGTCTAATATTGCTGGTAACTCAGTTTGTGAAAAAAACATCGTTACTAACCAAATATACAAACAATGTGAATAGAGCAAAAGCATGTATGGTTTTTGCGGTTATAGGACATGCAATTTATACAAGGAAACAACCGCAATCAGACCTGGTTCATCACACTGGAAGAACAGGTGGGTGCTGATAATCCGGCAAGGGCTGATGGATGCCTGTATTGATAAACTGGTTTTACAAAAACCAGGTTTCATTAATACCGTACACAAAAGCGAGGGCCGTCCACGGTATGCACCTGCTGTAGTTTTACTTCCCATGCGGGCCCTGGACAGGATACGCTGACTGACAAAAACATATTAGTTGGCCGGACTTGCCGCAACATAAGAACTATCCTATCCAACGACGAGTACACTCTATACACACTAACCCACGCAGTAAGACCCGTTGAGAAACAGATCTCTCTTCTCCCACTTAGTAAAAAAACTTTGCCACTTGCTCATTGATACTTGAACCGGCTTTTCACACAGTTTAACTTACACTAGAATATTTATTCAAACCTAAACCAGTGACAGTTTCTTCATATTAATCACCTTTAAAACAAACAAAATGAAACAGCTAGTATCACTATCCGTAGTCATTACATCTTGCCTTTTACTGTCTTGTCAAAAACACGTCATACAAAAGGAGGAGGAAATAAATAATGAAAATCTTGTACTTACAGCAAAAGCCAGCAAAGAGAAAGACCGTCCTTTCACAGGATCTTATACAACTTCATCAGAAATTCTTCAACCTCCGCCTTTTTTTAAAACCAGAATCACCGGAACAGGGCATGCAACGCACTTAGGAAACGGCACATTTGTGGCTTTATCTACGATAGATTTTACTACACAGCCACCATTTCATCTGAGCGGCACAGCAACTTTTACAGCGGCTAACGGCGATGAGTTTTATACAACCTTTACCGGGACATCTACACCCAACGGGCAAGGAACCTTTGATATTATCAATACGCATACGATAACTGGTGGAACGGGCAGGTTTCAAAACGCAACAGGAAGTTTTGTGGGATACACAGTAGCTTTTCCCGGGCATGCTGAAGGATCCATTGACTATGACGGAAAAATCAGCTATTAAAATAGGAACAGAAATAGTTTTATGAATTTGCAACATCATCCGGTAATTCCTGAATTGGCTCCCTGATGGTGGTTTTGTTAAGCATATAACTACAAGAAAATTGTATATTTAATACAACCTTTCGACTCAGATGCATACGCGGTTTCTCATCTTTTTTTTCATTCTTCATCATCCTGGCAGCTATGCACAAACGCATGGCATTGACAGCATGAGAAACCGGTTGCCATTTCTGTCCAGCCCCGCACGGGTTGATTGCCTGAACCGGTTGAGTGAACAATTTTGTTACCGTTGGATCCATGCAGACTCCGCCCTTGAATATTCACGTATAGCTTTTCAACAAGCTTCCTCTATCGGCTACAAAAGCGGTTTAGCAAAAGCATTGATTTTGGAAGCGGAAGTAAAAGGTAAGCTCCTGGGACAACCGCAACAAATGGTGTTAAAAAGTAAAAAGGCGATTGAAACCTTAAAAAATACAAATGATAAACGAACGCTTGGTTTGGCCTATAAAACCCATGCGGTGGCTTTGACTTTATTGGGTGAATATCATCATGCCATTGATACTTCCCTTATGGCAAAACAAATAGCTGTAAGAGCAAAAGATAAACTCCTTTTAGGTTGGACCGCAGAAACCATTGGCTTTGCATATGTGAAAAGCGGGGAATACTGGAAAGCTTTTGAACACCTTATCGAAGCGCAGCAAATTGGCAAAGAAATGAATGATTCATTGTTGGTGTCGATGTCATTGGCTTTTATTGCCCGTTCGTTTAATAGAGTTGGCGATGCAACAAAGGCATTGGAATACTATTATGAATTTCTCCGTTATGTTACCCCGTTTACCCTGCTGTGGCCTCACCTCGAAGATATTGCATATGCCCATTTACAACTAAAACAATATGATTCTGTATTGTATTACCAACAAAAGCACCGGGACAATATTGATTCATTAACAACCGATCTTTCGATAAGAAAGAAGTTTGCTTCTTCTTTGTGGGGCTTTTCTACCGACATCCAATTGGAGAGAAAGCTATTTGATTCCGTATTATTGCAGGTACTGCCTAATCTGGCAAAACAACGGGAAAACAGAGATGTCATTCCGTTGATGTATTCTTTACTTATTGCGGGAAAAGCCTTTATGGGCAAAGGTGATTATCCCGCTTCGTTGCGCTATACGCGGGAGCTATATCAATTGGCGGCAGATATTGATAACAAAGTGTTTTTGAAAGATGCGGCGCAACAGCTTGCAACAACATTTGAACTTTTAAAGCAAATCGATAGTGCCTATGTTTACTTTGGTCAGTATGCTACACTAAAAGACTCAATGGAAACGGTTAAATTTACCGGCAGAACTGCACTTTATCTGGCTGCATCGGAAGCTGAAAGTAAGATCAGGCTTTTGCAAAAAGACAATGCGATTCATGAACAACAACTAACCTTAAACAAAAAGGAAATACAAAGACAGGTACAGTTAAAGAACATAATGATTGCGGGTTTTGTTCTTGCTGTCTTATTTTCAATAATGATTGCCAGTAATCTTATTTTAAAGCGAAAGAATGAAAAACTTCGTAACGAACAGGAACAATCAGCATTAAAGCGGAAGGCATTGGAACTGGAAATGCAGGCTTTACGGGCTCAAATGAATCCGCATTTTATTTTCAATTGCCTCAGCGCTATTGATAATTTAATCCAAACGAATCAAACTGATAAAGCAACAACTTATCTTTCCCGGTTTGCAAAACTCATACGCAGCGTATTAGACAGTTCTAAAAACAACCTCGTTCCTTTCGAAAAAGATTTTGAAACGCTTAAACTTTATCTGGAGATGGAACAGTTCCGCTGCAACGATAAATTCACTTACGACCTGCATGCCGATGATGAATTGTTGCACGGAGATTATAAAGTGCCGCCGCTAATTATACAACCGTTTATTGAAAACGCCATTCATCACGGCCTGCTCAACAAGCAGGAGGGCAATAGGCAGCTAAAGTTGGAAGCGC
>JAKFDY010000044.1:0-13051 GCA_036675885.1 Lacibacter sp.
GCCGATAGTACCATGCGTCATCCCGTTACCCGAGTCGCCTGTAATAATGTAAATATGTTCGTTACCGGGATTTTTTCCAATGAACGCCAGCGAATCCAATGGTTCCATTACCTGGCCCGACCAATGATAGGCGACCTCCTGCATCGACGGAAAATACTCACGTGTCCATTCAATTAATCGGGCATAACGTTCTTCTTCCGGAATATCTTCTGTATCGGCCTGGCCGGTTTTATGATCTTCTCCGCCGGATAGCAACAAATCATATTGTTCAGTGAACGGCTGCAACCGTACATAATGATAAGGATGAGTAATCCATTTCGAGTTATTGTCGCCTGTATCCCACCATAATGCAGGTTCTAAAATACCTTTTGGAATAAGTCCTGCAATTACATAGGTACGGTAAGGGAATTGCTTTGTATGCATTGCAACAAGATCATTGACGGGAGAATTCGTTGCCACCACAATATGCTTTGCAGATATCTTGTAACCATTTGCAATAACTTCTTGCTCGGTGATTTTTGTGGCATGAGTCTCTGTATAAATTTTCCCTCCTTTTCTTTCAATTGCACTGGCAAGACCGTTTAAATATTTCATGATATGAAATTGTCCCTGCCCGGGAAAACGAATACACGGTTGCTCTCTTTTTGAAATACCCGGAACTGTATTTAAGAGCTCGGTTTGCAACCCGGCCCTGCGGCTGGCATCAAACTCTTTTTCCAGGGTTTCAAATTTATCATCCGGATGGAGAAACAGGTAACCATCTACTCTTTTAAAATCGCAATGAATATTTTCTTTGTGAATAACTTCCCCGATCCAGTTGATGGCAGCAGTATGGCTTTGGGCAATGAGCTTTATATTTTCTTCGCCGAATATTTTTTGCAGTTCAAAATAACGATCATCCAATGCATGCGTTAAGTGTGCCGTTGTGCGGCCGCTTTCTCCGCTTCCGATGAAACCATCTTCAATCAACACTACCTGTCTGCCCGATGCTGAAAGACAATAGGCTGTGCTCAAGCCTGCAATGCCGCCACCTATCACTACCACGTCTGTTTCAATATCGTTTTGGAGGGAAGCGAATGCTATCGAAGGGGTTGATTGAATCCAATAAGTTGAATGCTCACCGGAAGTTCTTTTGCTTTGTTGTGTTGAAGACATATTGTAGTAATTAAGTGATGCTGTTTGTACAAAAGAACTCCGTTTGAAATTACATAGATGCCGGAACAAATAACATACCAGCTCTATCGCTCCTGTTTGCAGTATCGCTTAAATTGTATTGAAAAAAAGATCAGTTTTTTTCATCATCACAATGTAATCCGGCTCATTCACCATAAGTTTCTTTCATCAATTATACCGTGGTCAAAAAAAACAAACTAATAACTATCAATTTGTGCAAGGCATCCATGCCCCTGATCTGTGGATTTTTTTTCCTGTCAACATTGTTCACCCTGTCTTACATATCTATACAGCTTCTGGCATGATTCTTATCCTCTGCATAATGTGTCTCCTTAACGGGTGGTTTGGAAACAGATCTGAGAATAGACCGTTATACCTGAACTGGATAATGCCAGCGTAGGAAAAAGAGACAAAAAACTCCGGGTTCCCCGGAGTTTTTCAAAATATCTGAAGAAGCACTTTGGCAGATAACCATGGTGCTTCTTACCTGCAATCCACTTTAAACATACTGTTGAATGAACAATTAAATTTTTGATGTGCCAACATAATACGTCGAAAATAAAAGTGAACAACATGTAATTAATCAACAAAAAAAATAACATATGAAACAGTTTCTTTTTTTACCGCTTTGTTTTCTTCTGATCTTATTTTCATCCATGCAACATGTCAATGCACAGTCAAAAGAACAAGATGAACTGATCCAAAAGTCAAAAAAGGCAAAACAGGCTTTCATAGAAACCGATGCCCCCATGAAAAGTCTTTTTGAGAATGCTTATGGTTATGTCATCTTTCCTTCTATTGGTAAAGGAGCTGCAGGTGTTGGTGGAGCAAAAGGAAACGGTGTACTGTTCGAAAAAGGGAAAGCCGTGGGTACAGCTAAGATGGTACAGGTGAGTGTAGGTCTTCAACTTGGTGGACAAAGTTACCGGGAAGTAATCTTCTTTGAAAACAAAACAGCAATTGACCGTTTTAAACAGAGTAAATTAGAGTTCGCAGGCCAGGCTTCTGCAGTAGCTGCACGGTCAGGTGCTTCGGCAGATGTTAAATACAGAGATGGTGTGCTTGTTTTTACTGAAGAAAAAGAAGGTTTGATGCTGGAAGCCAGTATCGGTGGACAGAAATTTACCTATACTGCTTTTTAGCAAGAGAAGCAGATGAACGGTATATTTTTCTTAAAAGCACATACAGCAAACAGTGTATTTTTCAAGAGAAAGGCAACAACATGCGGTTTGCCTTTCTCTATTTCGCCATTTGTAAATCTATCCCTTACGCTGAAGGAATAACTCATGAGATCAGCAGCAAAAACCGGCTTCCTGTCTGCTCTCTTCAAATTATGGCAAGCTGATTGTTCATCTTTAAAAAAAAGTTATGAAACAGGATGCATTGATTCAAACTCTAACGCAATGCGTGAAACATTGCCGTATTTGCACACAACATTGCCTTAATACAGAAGACATCAATCATCATCGCTCCACTCTGCGTCTTTCAATGGAGTGTGCTGATTTTTGTGATACGGTCATGAAGCTATTGATCATGGACAGCCCCTACTCTGTAAGAGCCGTTGCAATATGCGCAGAAATCTGTAATGACTGTGCAACAGCTTGTTTAACGTTCCCCGACGAACATTACAGGGAATGCGCAGTCGTTTGCCAGGAAACTGCGGAACAATGCGAAGCGTTTGTTCGGGAAGCTGATCTTGATGGGAAATAATTTCCCCGTTAGTCATTCTGCATACCTGGGGGCAGCAACTCAGTTTCCATCCGCCTATTCTCTGTATTGTAAGTGGTGGTGGCTTTGCAGATGATCATGCATGGCAGGAAGCAACAAAGAATGAAGGACATTTTTTGTTCGCCGTAAAAGCCATGAGCATCGTTTACAAAACAAAGTTTTTACAGGCATTAAAACTGATGATTGATAAAGGAGAAGTAACACTGCCCGATGCCGCAGATGTAAAACAACTGTTGGAAAGCCGGAAATAAAACTGTTGGTTGCAGCACATAGCAATAGTGTCAATGTTCAGCTATCATTTTTTTATGCGAAGCCTTGGTTGCATTGGCTGTTATTGTTTCAGATAAGTTAACGGGGGGCCAACTTTTTCAAAACCGTGTTCCTTCCGCATATTGTTTCTTTCCTCTTCTGTCATATTAGCAGCAGCACCCTCACTGAGTTTTTGAAAATACTCTTCCATTTTACCGGCAGGTTGGTGGCCTATTATTACTTTGGCTTCTCCCTGTCCAATCTTTGCAAACGTATGGGGCACCATCCTCGGACCAAACACAAGGTCGCCGGCTTTTGCATTGTAGGTTTTCTCTCCCACTTTAATCAGAAACTCTCCTTGCAAAACATACCAGAATTCGTCTGTATCATAATGCGTATGCAGTATGGGGCCGCCTTCCTTCAACCGTGTTGATTCAAAAATAAACATATCGCCATCTGTATCTTTGGTTGATACTTTGCAATAAAACCTATCGCCATCAAAAGGAGAAATGCTTTTATCAAAGCGGTCTTTACCGGCATCCACCTTAAAGCCTTTGGCATCCCTGTTCCTGGCTTTAAGTCTTGCATAGCTGGTTAATGAAGATGAGAAAATTGAACCAATGGCAAGGCCAAACTTTAAAAAAGAACTGCGTTTCATAAAATTTGTTTTAAAGGTTGCAAATTCAAAAATCCTGTAGCTGAGGGCATTTCAACAAAGAGCTGCAATGCAAACATGCAAATCTTAAAATACAAAATATTTTCAACTATTACTTCTGCCGTATGCCAATTACAGCGAGCAAATAAAAAAAGGGAAAAACAGCGAGGCGGCTATTGTAAAGGTTCCATGAAAATTAATAAGCCCTATCAGATTGGTAGGGCACAGCGGGCGACCTTATCAAACAGCTGTTGTAAAATAAAACAAATACAAAACAAGCCATTCATTGCCTGAATAAAAAAAATACAACAGCCGGACTGAGGTGTCATCGTCAAATAATCAAAAAGCGAAGCATTGACTACGCAAAGGCTGCAGCCGGTTGTTCTTCTCTTAATTGATGAGAGAAAACATTATTGATTTAATCAAAGGGACTTGTAGTGCTGTTTTAGTCGGCATCTGCTCATAGTGGCCTAACTGTAGTCAGCCTATCTTAACCATTTCAAAACCAGCACCCTATACATTGAACAGCCAGCAGAAAGGATATTCGCCTTTATCATTCGTATATTTCGTTTAATTTTGAACTGTGACGTCACATAAGAATATATCTGATTTGTTTCCCAAATATTTGTTTTGGGATGTTGACAGCAGCAAGCTGGATGTTCAACGTGATCAGGCATTGATTATCCCCAGGGCTTTATATATGACAACAGAGGAATCTTTTTCCAATGATATTGCAAAGCTTGAACAGCTTTATAGCTCCAGACAAATAGTAGAGCAACTGAAAAGCACCAAAGAGAAGATCAGTAACGATGTATGCAGGATGGTTGCAGAGCGATACTCTATCCCTCGTTTTTACAGGTTTAAACAGAATGCACACTAATTGGAAGCAGTAAGCAGCGTTTTATATGAACTGATTCTGGAGCTTCAGAAATTAGCTTCCTTAAAAACATTTTCATTAGCAGGAGGTACTAACCTGGCCGTTCGGTACAACCATCGCAAATCAGTTGACGTTGATCTCTTTTCAAACACAATCATCGGCATCAATGGATTTGAAACGGTACAAAAAGAACTGCAGGAACATTTTGCAGATGATTTGAAGTTCTGCCAGATTGAAAATGCAGATTCAGGTAACCAATTCTGTTTCTTAAAATCATTGATCAAACGGGGAAACGATTTTATTAAAGTTGAAATCTTGCAAAACTTTCAACACCTCGATGAACCCGAAATTTATAAAGGCATCAGAGTCCTTTCTGTAAAAGATATCGGCCTGTTTAAACTGCGGAGTGCTTCAAGCCGAAAAGCAAAGAAGGACATTTACGACCTTGACTATATTACCGATGAAATACCTCTTACTGATCTTTTATTTGCGTTGCAGTTAAAGACTGATAAATTTCAATCTGATGAATTCAAATGTCTGTTCGACCTGGATGATGAAGTGAGCCCTTTAGATGATTTGAATTTATTGCTTTCCTTCGATGAAATTGATTACACTGAGCTACCTACCCGGCCTTCACATTCAAACGACACTATCGAAATAATGGAGGGATACAAGTCCTGGATAATGGCGAGAGCAAGCTGGCGACGGAAAGTAAAAGATTTTATGAGGCAACAGGGTGTTACTCCTCCACCGGTAAAGCCGGTCAATTAAAACTTTACTGCGTTCACCTTTCGGGTTGCCTTCATCTGATTCCCATTTTCATCAATCAAAATCCACTTATAATAAGTGTGTTTTGTACATGTCATTGATATTTGACTGTCTTACCATCCCCACCCAAATTCCAGTTGTCATTTGCTAACCAGTAAATTGGGAAAGATGACTGCAAGAGGAAAAAAAATCATGATGCCGCCATTCCTGAGTAAGCTGCACGAAACAATGAGTGCGCAGTTAGAACAAATTGAGCAGGAAGAAGAATCCGTATTGTACAAGGCCGAGAAAAGTATCCATGTCACCAACGCTGTAAAGAGTTCCACCATACACTCGGTTTTCTTCTGGCTTCAATGGAAGCTTGTTTTGTTTTTGTAGAGTTCAAAATCTAATTTTCCTAAAAAAGTATGAGTACCATCACGAAGTTTTGTGAATATTAGCCTGTCATTTTCTATCTCAGTTTTTGTTTCAGCAAAATCAAACTCTCCCTTAAAAAAGCCTTTTTCATCTGTGTCCCTGATATGCATTATTATTCCTGAATTAATTCCCTTTTTATCTTGTGTTTTACTTACTGGCTCTGTAAAACCAGCATAAATGCCATTTATCTCTTGATAATAATTTTTTGAAAGTGCCTGTCTTTGAGAGTAGTAAAACCAAACTAAGAGAATAATTGGAGTAGCAATGCTTATGACCGCACTAAGTTGCTCAATCGTCCAGTTCGTTACAAATAAAATCATTAGTCACAAGTTAGCCAATTTTCTCACCTATACAAGACCGTTAAAACACCTTATAGGGATTATGTTGATATTAGAAAAGACTGTCACAATTTGTTATTCAAAATCCAATAACTTCTTCGGCTTCACTTCCAACGCTGTTGCTAATTCCAATACGGTAAGTATAGTTATATTTCTTTCACCTCTTTCTATCTTTGAGATGTCGCTATGATCAATACGGCATCTGAGTGCAAGCTCCCTTTGTGATATACCTTTTCCTTCACGAACACCTTTTAAGTGTTCTCCGAAACGGTTCAGGTATTCTTGATCACTGCTTAACGCCATAGTAATAAATTTCAGTGGGTCAAGGTCACAGAATGCCAAACAATAGATGTGGGAAATAATTCCTACACTTTAATATTTTTACTATATTCGTACTGTATTATAAGTTTGCGATACTTCATAAACTATTTGAAGCATTCGCTTAAAGTCTCGTAACTGAAACGTGAGAAATTTCAAAGTACATGAGGCAATAAGTGGATGCCCACGCTACGGCGTGGGCTCTCTTATTCGTGTACAGGCTTCTCACGGCCTCAGTTACGGTAAGCAGGGGCTGCGCCGTTGCGTTTTCTTTTCTTACTGCACGGGACTTTCAGCGGCCTAAACCATACATAAACATGAAAGTTCAACACCACAACGCATTCCACTTGCTGCAAACCAAGTTCGCCAGCAAACCGCAAGATCATGGCTAATACCCTTACTTAATACTTACAAACCGTTACCGTAAAGCATCACTTAACTGTAACTCCTTCCCATCTTATGCTCTCCGGCATAAGCACACTTGCAAACACAACCCAACCCACTGCATCCATGTTGCAGTGTTCACCCCATGTGTCACCCGCTGCCACAGCAGCAGCTAAAACCGTTATGCCTTGAGTTTTCAACTAACCACCACCCCTGAAATTGCGCAGCACTACCTGCTCTTTACCAAAGGTAACGAGGCATCTTTCAATTGGCTGCTCGCTCACTTTCATCCCACCATGCAGCGGGCCGCCATCTGGTATGTAAAAGATACCAATGCTGCTAACAGCATCCTGCAGGAAACAAGTCTGCTGGCTTGGCAGCGCCGCCATCGCATGGAAGGCTATGTCCATCTTTACCGTTTCATGCGCCTTGCCCTCAAATGGCGTTGTTACCAATGGCTCCGCACATATCGCCGCCGAAATGCCATCATTCATAATGGTGTCAGTAGTTCCTTACAAGATCATTTAGCAGTTGCAGTCCACCCATTTCACGAGGCTGAGGAAGCTTTGCAATACCAGCAGCAATGGCAACAGGTCAATGCTGCCATCAATTCCCTCCCGCCCCGTCTTAAAACAATCATGCAGTTTTATTTTCTTCAAAATCAATCTGCTGCTGTTATCTCCCGTCGCTTGCATATACCGGCTAATACCGTTCGTGAAGAAATAAAGCAAAGTATAAAACTCTTGCGTCAATCTATTCTTTGCGGCGAACTACCTGCTGTTGCATCAACAGCAGGTAATACCGTGCAATATGTTGGTTCTTCTGTAGAGCAGCAGGTGCTTGCTTTGCGTTCACAGCATTCACTCTCTTTTCATCAAATAGCATTGCAGCTTAACATACCACAGTCGCAGGTGTTGCAGCATTATCTCAATGCAAGCCGTTCGGCTTCCCATAATAAAAATTAAAACCTATGCGCCCCGCCATCACCCTTACCCAAAGAATTGAATTAAAGGTTAACAGTAGTTGTCCTTTAATAAAAAAGCAGGTTATCGATACATTATACAGTTGGCAAAATATGTGCTTTCGCAGTGCAAACTATATTCTCACTCACCAATTCTTGCAAGATCAAATTGGGGAACTGTTTTACATCACCGAGGGCACAAAACTTAAATTTTCCAGCATCCATAAAGATGCCGATGGAGTGCTCACCACCTCCCGTGAAAACACAACCTACCAGGTTCTCTCAAAACATTTCAAAGGCATGCTGCCTTCCGATATTTATACAGGCATGAACCACATGCTGGTAAAAAAATACAATCTCGAAAGGGAACAATACTGGAAAGGTCAAAAAGTATTACCAAATTTTAAGCGTGATGTTCCAATGCCCATTAAGGCACGTAGTATAAAAGAAATAACGCCCCTCCCTGGTGGTACTAATTTTAGTTTCACACTCTTTAAACAACCCTTCCGTACATGCTTCAAAAAAAACAAACACAATAAGCAAACACTTTTTCACGAAATGATGCTTGGCAACTTGCAATGTGGCGATAGTTTAATTCAGTTGCTCAAAGGCAAAATATTTTTGTTGCTTGTTACCTATACTGAAAAAGAAAAACACATTCTCTCGGAGAATATAATAGCCGAAGCATCACTCTCAACCGATTTTCCTGTCACCGTTTCCATTGGCACTTATAGTTACCGCATTGGCAATAAAGAAGAATTTTTATACCGTCGTCTTGCAATTCAGGCCGCCGTTCAACGGGCGCAGGTAGGTGCAAAATATTGCCGTTCTGCAAATGGCAACAAAAGAAAACTCAAACCAGTAAAACGTTACAAAGGCATTGAAGAGAATTATATCGAGAGCAGGCTGCATGTTTACAGCCGCCGTCTCATCGATCTATGCATCAAACATGGAGCAGCAACATTGGTATTGGTGGCCCAGCACGAAAAAGAACAAATCGCAAAAAACGATGAGTTCCTGTTGCGCAACTGGAGTTATGCGGCCTTAAAAGAAAAGATCATGTACAAAGCACAAAAAGCAGGCATCAACGTAATCGTTGATTAAAAAAACAAGAGGCTGTCTGTACAGCCGCAGGGTGAGTACCAATTTACTCACTAAACAGATCGCTGGCTTAGC
This sequence comes from Lacibacter sp., assembly GCA_036675885.1. Taxonomy (GTDB): domain Bacteria; phylum Bacteroidota; class Bacteroidia; order Chitinophagales; family Chitinophagaceae; genus Lacibacter. The sequence goes on from JAKFDY010000044.1 coordinate 9,045, forward strand.
CAGGGCTGTATGCAGCAAAAATCCGGTGTGGCTTTACCAGTTAGGTAAAGCAATCAAAAAAAGTTTTCGGTAATACCGGTCAATCAAAACGGGGCTGCATCTGTAGTCCCGTTTTTCCTACGTAGCCGGTCATGTCCACGAGAGAGCCTGTCCCGCTTTACGGGAAGACATCTCTACGTACTCATACTGTTTCATTGTAATCATCCTGCAACACATAGACTGCATCATCCCAACAGATCCCTCGTATCCTCGGGATGACAGCCCTAATGAACAACAAAACATTACCTTTAATCCAAACTGCAACACATAGGATGATCGTGTTAGCACACCAGTAATTCACCACAGTAGTACCCAAGCTAAATCAGGGCGTATGCAGGAACATGGGGGTCGAAGATCCCGGCCGCAGCGTCGGGATAATATGTTCGTGCTTGACTTTTTGTTTCATCCTGAGCTTGTCGAAGGATGTGTCAAGTCGCAGATCCCGATTGAAACATCGGGGACAAAAGAAAGAGTAGTTGTGCTGGCACAACACCTCCATGTTATTTGCTACAAATCCCCTTACTTAGGACTAGACAACTCCGTAGATACTCCCTAGATAAAGCGTACATAAAGCGTATCAGACGTATAAATCCGACAGCTTTCAGACCGTACAACTTTCTTCCATCTGTGTCCCTTTGTGTGCATTTGCGGCGCACTCCACTACCCCTTCGTGCAAATCCGTATAATGAGTGCCCCAAAAAATCGCTTCTATTAATCTGCGTTCATTTGTGTCCATCTGCGGCCCTTGAATCAGTGTTACAGAAAAACAAAAAGAGGCCGTATCATTAATAAGTGATGCGGCTTTTTCTTTTTTGCAATGATTTTGTATGGATTTTCAGTTAGTCGGGCGCTGAGGTGCTGTCGGGTGTTGGTGAATAAAAAAAACAGACAAAAGCAGCGTTTTTAAGCTGCTTTTTTGATTGTTGCTGTGCTTTTTTTCCTGAGGTTATGTGCCAGTGCGAGTAATCCGGTTTCAATGGTTACTTTTTCTTTACCCCGAAGCATAAAGCGTTTGAAGCCATGGTTATTTTTTATGTTGGCGAACACCGGCTCTACGTCGTGGCATCGCTGCTTTCGTTTTTTGATTCCTTCTTCACTTACTAATTTTTCATTGGCCTGTTGTTTTAATTGGTTGAGGTGGTGATTGACTTCGATGATTCTGTTGTCACTGCTTTTATGGCAACTGCCGTTCAGCGGACAGCCCTTACAGTTCTTTGCCTGGTATTTTGTTACCTGTTGTATAAACCCTGTGGCAGTTGTTTTACGATGGGTGCCTTTGTTTTCCATGTGTTGTCCCATGGGGCATACATAATAATCCTGTTCTTTATTGTAGTGCAGTTGATCAGCGGTAAAGGGTTTTTTGTTTTGGATAGCACTGTTTTGTTCGCGGTCAAACTGATTGTATTTTACAAAGGCTGTAATATTGTTTTGTTCCAGGTATTGATAGTTTTCTTCACTGCCATAGCCGGCATCGGCGGTTAGTGCCTCTGGTGTGCTTTGATGTTGTTGGATAAAATCATTGAGGTGTTCGGGAAGGGTCGTGGTATCGGTTGTTGACTGGTGGAGGCTGTAGTGGGTGATGTATTGATTGTTACTGCTGATCTGTAAATTATAAGCTGGTTTTAGCTGACCGTTTTTCATGTGGTCTTCTTTCATACGCATGAACGTAGCATCGGTATCTGTTTTACTAAAACTCCTGCGGTGTTGGCCCATCGTTTTTTCCTGCTGTTCGTATTTGTCTAATGCAGCAGGCCAGTGTTTTTTGGCATAGTTCAGCTTCTGGTTTACTTGTTTACTGACCGGTTTGTCCTTTAAAGCCGCATCTATTTTAGCAATGGTTTGTTCTACTTTTTCTTTGTCAATTTTATCAAAGCCTCCCGGATCGGTATCATCCAGCTCACTGGCTGCAATGTTTTGTGCATACTTCCATAACTCATCTAACTGCAGCTTCATCTTTTCCTTGTTGGTCTTAATGGCATTGCCCCATACAAAACTGTAACGGTTGGCGTTGGCTTCCAGTTTAGTGCCATCGGTGTAAAGTTCTTTAATGCTTAACAACCCTTCCGCAGCAAGCAAATGCACTACCTGCACAAATATTTTTTTAAGGGGTTCTTTTAACTTCTCACTCCTGAAGCGGTTGATGGTGTTATGATCCGGTGTGCTCATGCCACTCAGCCACATGTAATGAATGTTCTGCTGTAAGGCTTCTTCTATTTTGCGGCTGCTGTAAATATTATTGATGTAAGCATACACCAACACTTTTAATAACATACCGGGGTGATAGTTGGAAGCGCCGCCTGTTTTATACTGGCGGATCAGCGGCTGAATATCGATTTTACTCAATACCTCATCCACTACTCTTACAGGATGGGTAGGAGCAATCAACTCATCCAGACTGGGGGGAAGCAACATCGCCTGACGCTGGTGATATGCTTTGAATACTGGTTTTAATACGGGTCCTTTTGCCATGCACTGAAAGACAGAAAAATCAACCACTTTAATGCTTCTACTGACAACAAAAGTTATGCAGCACAAATGTGCATAAACCCACCCCAAAAACTGAAATCAAAAAAAAGAGGATGTCTACTTATGAGACACCCTCCTTTATTAGTTGTCGGGATGACTAGATTCGAACTAGCGACCCCTTGCACCCCATGCAAGTGCGCTACCGGGCTGCGCTACATCCCGAACACAAAACAGAAATCCACCCCTGGATTTCAACGGGCTGCAAATGTAAGATTTATATCTATTTGGCACAAAATCAATCAAAAAAAACGATCTTAGCGCCGCAATAATCTGAACTTCTTTACATGACCATTCTCATCAGGCAGGCGCACATTATCGACCCTCAGTCTCCTTTCCATCAAACTATACAGGACGTTTTTATTGAAAACGGACAAATTAAACTTATTGGTTCGTTGCCACAGCAACAGGCTGATCAGGTGATCGAAGAAAAAAATCTTCATCTTTCTCCGGGCTGGGTTGATCTGTTTGCGCACTTCTGCGATCCCGGTTTTGAATTTAAAGAAACATTGGAAACGGGTATTGAAGCGGCCGCTGCAGGTGGATATACCGATGTAATGGTATTGCCGAATACCAACCCGGTTGTAACAGGTAAGTCACAAGTGGAATATATTGTACAGAAAGCAAAACAATCGCCTGTCAATATTCATCCGTTGGGTGCTGTTACCAAACAGACTGAAGGAAAAGAACTCGCAGAAATGTATGATATGCGTGCTGCGGGTGCCGCAGCTTTTACAGATGGATTGCATCCGGTGCAATCAGCAGGCCTGCTATTGAAAGCATTACAATATGTAAAAGCGTTTAATGGTACCATCATCCAGATACCAGACGATAAAACAATTGGTACGTATGGTTTGATGAACGAAGGCATCATCAGCACACGACTTGGTTTACCAGGCAAACCTGTTCTTGCAGAAGAGATACAGGTAGCACGGGATATTAAGCTTGCCCGATATGCAGAATCGAAATTGCATTTCACCGGTGTTACTTCACCAAAAAGTATTGAATATATTAATCGTTCAAAAGAAAGCGGTGCTGCCATCAGTTGTTCTGTAACACCTGCACATCTTTATTTTACTGATGAGGACATGCAGAGTTATGATACCAACCTCAAATTATATCCACCACTCCGCACAGCTGTTGAGCGTGATGCGTTAAGGCAAGCCGTATTGGATGGTTCGGTTGATTGTATTGCCACGCATCATGAACCACACGAATACGACAGTAAGATCTGTGAGTTTGAATATGCCAAACCCGGCATGATTGGTCTTGAAAGTTGTTATGGTGTGATGGGTGCTGTATTTGGAAATGCTTTAAGTGCAGAACGTTGGGTGGAGCTGGTGAGCATTAATCCACGTAAAGTCTTGGATATTGAAATGCCTTCCATAAAAGAAGGTGCCATGGCCCATGTAACATTGTTTAACCCCGAGGCGACATATGTGTTT
>JAKFDY010000045.1:0-2077 GCA_036675885.1 Lacibacter sp.
AATTCACACCTGCAACCTGATATGCTCATCCCGATGGATCTGTATGACAAGGTAAACAATCCCGAGGGTGCATGGAATAATTTTGATGTATATGTTTATTTCCGGATAGAAGATGCTGTAGCGCTCACTGCGAATAATTTGAATGACATCAGTAAGCAGGTAAATGCCATATTGAAGCAGAATAATTCCATACAAGCTTCATTACATATTCAACCCTTAACCAATATTCACCTGCATTCACATTATATGCTGGATGTTGCGGGTCAGGGTAATTATGAGCATGTAAAAATATTTGCGCTGGTGGCTGTTTTCATACTCATTATTGCCTGCATTAATTTTGTTAATCTTACAACAGCCGTTTCAGGCCAGCGTACCAAAGAAGTAGGACTAAGAAAAACCGTTGGTGCATTACGTTTTCAGCTAATTGCTCAATTTATTGGTGAATCATTATTACTCTCATTCATTTCATTATTTCTTGCAGGACTGATTGTTTATTTAATGCTGCCGTTGTTTAGCCAGCTTGCATCCAAATCAATTTCGTTTGATCTGTTCAATCCTTACACATTCATCAGCCTTATTGGTATTGCAATAATTACCGGGCTCCTGTCAGGAAGTTACCCCGCATTTTTCCTCTCATCATTTAATCCTGTAAAAGCACTAAAGGGAAATAAAATATTGCACGGTAAAAAATCATTTTTGCGAAATGGATTAGTGGTATTCCAATTTTCAATTTCTGTGATCCTTATCATCAGCACTCTTGTCATTTATAAACAGCTTCAATTCATAAAAAACAGGGATATTGGTTTTAACAAAGAGAACCTGCTGTATATACCAATGCCCCAGGTAGGCGATCTGAAAAACAATAAAGACGCGATGAAAGCAACCCTGGCACAATATCCTGACATCAGCAATTACACATTCACGGATGAATTGCCTACTAATCTTAGTTCCGGGGCTTCACAACTTACATGGCGTGGTATGAACCCGGGAACACAAGTGGTAGCATACAGGCTAAGAGTTGATGAGAATTTTACGAAAACGTTTGGTATGCAGATGGCAGCAGGGCGTTCCTTTTCAAAAGATTTCGGAAATTATGACACCGGTTATGTTGTGAATGAAACTGCGTTGAAAGTGATGAAGCTGAATATACAGGATGCGATTGGTAAACTAATTTCAATATCATTAGAGGACAAAGAAGCGCCGATAATCGGAGTGGTAAAAGATTTCAATTTTAAGCCGGTACAACAACCTATTGAGCCACTGGTAATGAAACGCAATTTTTCAGGAGGTTATGTTGTGATGAGAACAACGCCTGCCAACATTCAAAAAGTTATAGGCGCGTTACAAAAAAGCTTTGATACTGTTTATAGTGACTATCCCTTTACATACGGATTTGTAAACGATGATCTTTCTAAACTGTATGTTACGGAACAAAGAATGGGAAGGCTCTTTAATATTTTTTCCATTTTGTCAATTGCTATTTCCTGTTTGGGCTTATTTGGTCTTGCAACATTTGCCACCCGGCAACGCACTAAAGAAATTGGTGTAAGAAAAGTTCTGGGTGCAAGTGAGGCAGGCATTGTGGCACTGCTTTCAAAAGATTTTATCCAGCCGGTTGCAATATCATTCGTGATTGCTTTTCCTGTTGCGTGGTGGGTAATAAACCAGTGGCTGCAAAGCTTTGTCTACAGGATTAATATAAGCTGGTGGTTATTTGCAGCAACAGGAACAATAGCAATATTAATTGCACTACTGACGGTGAGCTTCCAGGCCATAAAAGCAGCATTGGCAAACCCGGTCGCAGCATTACGAAGTGAATAGCGAAGTAATGCGAAGACTCCTATGCATATCGGAGTAAAGTCACTGCGAACAGAGTGAACATCACTGCGAGAAGAGCGAAGCAGGAAGCAGGAGCCGAATAGAAAAATGATTGATAAATTGCTGGCTGAGATCACAATATTCAGAACTAAAAAATAATTTATGCTAAAGCACATTCTTACGATTGCCTTTCGGAGTATAAAGAAGCATAAATCTTCTTTTGCTATTAATTTAACCGGACTTTCTACGGGATTGGCCT
>JAKFDY010000046.1:0-31176 GCA_036675885.1 Lacibacter sp.
GAAACCGCTGCTGCCACCCATGATATCTTCTGATGGAACTACCTCTAAACGAACCCCTGCAGATGCAGAGAAAGCATCAACCATCAGGTTCAATCCGCCACGGAGCATATACTGATCGGGTACACTCATAACACTGCTGCCATATAAAATACTGGTGGCAGATGTTGATCCGCCTCTTGCGGTTGATACGCCATTATGTTCCCGAGGATTGCTGAGATAATAGAAATTACCATATGCGCTCAGCGCTTTTGTGAACACATAGTAACCATTCAACTCAAGTGAAATACCTGTGCCGCCATCGCCCAACTGGATCGATTGATCAACCGGGCCCAACACCTTTGTTGAATCGTTCTTTATGAAGAAGTCGTTGTAGCGGTAATCACCTGTTGGAAGTTTTAATCCCAATCCCACCTGGATATTTCCTTTTTTACTTTTTACAGGATCAAGCATCCAACGGTAAGCAGTAATGCGGATATCGCCAATACCAAACGATGTTGTTTCTCTTCTTGCATTGGGGCTTGTGCTGCTGTTACCATAATGCTCATACATCGATGAACGGCGGTTGGAAATAAGCGGCATATTTACAGCAAGCGACATACGTTTGTTGAGTTTACGCACCAATGTAAAATCAAGTGCATGTTGCCAGTTGCGTACATCGGTTCCTTCTTCCACACGATGCTTTTGTTCTTTTGTTCCTACAAAATGACGGAAAGAATGAAAATAACGGTAGCCCGTTGTTAATTGCCACTTATGATTGTCTTCTGCATCAGCATGACTGCGTGTACACATGGCTCCATTGCTGCGCACAGCAACACAACCTTGTGCAGCCACATCATCCATAACAAAAGAAACTAAAACAGTAATTATCAATTGTAATACAAATAATTTTTTCATTTCAATAATAGATTGGTTGTTGATTGTAATTGATCTGCTGCTTTTCAGTTAGCTTTCAATTTGATCCTTTGCACGATCAGTTCGCCCAATTGCCTGCCTGCCTTTAATCCTTCTTCATTATCGAAACGATAGTGAATACCGCCATATAATCTCGACACAGCTGCTTCAGCTGCTGCTGCACGGAATGATTTGATCTCCCTGTTCGCAATACCAAACTCCAGTAATGAAGTATCAGTAAACGAAAGCTGATCGCCAAACCATGAGGTCATTGTTTCGGCTGCTGCTGCAGAATTGGTAGCGTGACCGCTTACATAAGAAGGAAAAGGTGGGGTTTGAATATACGGGCGCCATTCCTGGTCTATATATTTATTGATCGCTGTTTCAGGACGAACGTAATTGCTTTTATACTTTTCTTCCCATCCACGGATGAATGCATCAAAAAAAGCAATGGAGGTAAGAGCATATGCACCAACAGTTGAATTAAAATCGGCCTTTGCTGTTTTTGCTGCAATGCCCACAATATTCAACCAATGACCCGGAGGCGAAAACTTTTTGGTAGCAAACATTACATGTCCGCTCACATTCATCTTAAACGGATTATCGTCCCAAAAATCCGCTATATGTTTTTGTTCATCCGTTAAACTATCGCCCACATTTTTTACTTCCATCATTGCCTTATAGTATGTACTGTTCTTATTTGTAACATCAAATACCGGTGGACGTGGAATTTCAAACTGCGAACAACTATCGAGCACCATTGGACGTATTTTGCACCAATGCGGCTCCACCGCAGTTGCATACATAGGTGGTGTAGGTAACCAACGGCCATTTTCTTCACGTACGGTAAATTTTTCTGCGCCACGTGTTGCAGCGTAGTTGTCGCCTTTACTCCATTTGAGTATAGTGGCAACAATTGTATCAGAAAAAGCAATTGTATTCTCCAGCATGTCTGATGGCATACCTGCTGAATCAGCATTTGCTTTCAGTTCATTGTAATACGCCATCATACTTCCTTCAGGAAATGTAACAGCATTACCAACTTTTGTAAATGCAAGCAATGCAGCCAAAGAAAAATCAATCGGCGCTTTTGTTGTATCAGGCTTCGGCATCGCTGGCATATGTTTTATTTGCCCGCTCATGCTTCTGTAATTCTTATCGCCGGCCGCTACACATTCGTATGCTGCAATATTTGCATACACATAGTTACGTGCGGCAATCATGGGCGGAAAATTATTTTCTAATACGACGTTATTGAGTTTCTTTACTGTTCTGCTGTATAACAAAGGATCATTGGTATATGCCTTATAATCTCCATTGGGTTTGCATGCAATCATGAAAACTGCAACAATTGCTGCGAATACAATTTGTTTCATCTCTCGGTCTTATTTTTTTGTAGTGGTCTGTTGTGCGCCCTTCAACTGCATAGGCGTCGCATGCCGAAGCTTTGTTCGGCATCGAGATCTAAGCGTCTCGACACTTCAACTGTGGAATGCTATTGAGCTTTGTTACTCATTCTTTAATGCGCCTGTAAGTGTAACAGAACACGACCCTCACCGTATGCTGTAACACATAACAAATTCATTATTCATATTTACATGAAGAAGGAATGAGTAACAAAGCAATTATGCTGTTACTTCCGGAGGTTGTTCTGCAGTAAGAAGAAATGCAGACAGTGTTGTTGCTGAAAAGGTATGGTTGAATGGTTGACGCAGTTTGTCCAATGCGTCGAGCGACCAATGGCTTAACTGCTCACAATAGTCAAATGAAAATACTTTGTGCGATGGCGCAGGTTGCTTACCTGATTGTTGTTCCTGCTGGTTTTGCAGATCGTTTACAAGTTTAAAGAAATTCTCCCGTGCGTTTAATAAACGGGCCTTGCCTTCATCCGGAATACACTTGTAGATCATTTCACCGCCTTCGAGTTTACGCTCTACATATTTGTAATGCATTCCGTTGATGCTGATTTCACCGCTTACACGTTCAAATTCCTTCCAATCGGTTTGATAGGGCAGGCTTACAGGTGCACGCACTTCAATCAATGCATTTGCATCGTATTCTTTGTTATCAAGTTTTTGTTCGAAATGTGTATCGGCTTTTTGCTGTACATAATCCATAACAATCCGGTAACCAAACCAGTTGAACAGAAGTATAGTGAGAAAAAATATGGAAGCAATTATTCGCAACAGCAATTCGTTTTTGGCTGACTAAAGATAAAGGAAATCCCTTACCTGGAGCGCATTTAACGACGGAACAATTTTTAAAATATTATCGTATTCACCGAAATCGTTTGCAGAATAATGGCCAGTAATGGCAACCGCTTTCATGCCTGCTTTTTGGGCAGCTTCCACGCCCTTTGGCGCATCTTCAAACACAATGCAATGTTCTGGAGAGGTTTGCAATGCATCCGCCAGTTTCAGCCATGTTTCCGGGTGCGGTTTGCTGAGTTGCACATCATCGGCCCCAACAATTCCGGTGAAGTAAGATCGGAGCTGCAATTGATCCAATGCGAAATCAATATTGGCCTGGTTACTGGCGGTGCCAATGCCCATTGGAATATGCAGCAGAAGCGCTTCTTCTAAAAATTCTCTTGTGCCTTCCAGTACTGTTATTTGCTTACCATAAAGTTGACGGTAACGTTCTTCTTTTGCATCAACAATTGCTTTGGCTTCTTCTTCAGTGAATATTCGACCGGGGATGAGGCGGTTCATGAGTTCGGCTCCGTTGCCATAAAGTTCATTCATGAGTTCATCGCCTTGTAATGGGCTGCCCAATTCAGTAACCACCATTTGCCATGTTTTGAAATGCCAGGGCATGGTATCAATGAGTGTACCATCGAGATCGAAGAGAAAGGCTTTAGTCATCATGGAAAGAAGCGATAAATTTCTTTGCGGTGCAGAATTCGAACAAGGACAAAAGTTTTGCCCGATAAGATCAATCCAACCCTGTAATCACCAAGTCTGATACGGTAGTGAACATCAGACCCTTTCAAAAGTTTGAGGTTTCTTATTTCTGTGAGTGATTCTGCAGCAAGTAGTTCACGAATAAGCAAAGCCACTTTCTTATCAAGTGGCTTGCTCTTTATTTTACGAAGGTCTTTTTCGAAAGTTCCATCAATTCTGATGTTCATTTCTGTTCAAGTTTTTTGAGAAATGCTGTAGTATCAATGTACTTTTTTGTATGACCTTTATTGATCGCATTCATCAGGGCAATATCTTCTTTTTCAGATTTTGAAAGTGCTGTCACACGTTCAATTCCTTTCATTTTCTTCAACAGCTTTTTAAGCAGTGAAGATGTTGCCTTATTTTTTGATGTTACAACAAATGTATCCATACTTCAAATTTAATCTTTTCTGTTTATTGTTTATTAGAATATGTTTTCTTCTGTACACCCACACCAGTAATCGTCACACTTTTCCAATTAGCAGGCAAAACAGTTTTTAGTTGCGTAATACCAGCCGGCGTAATTTCTAATCCACCAAAACCCATCAACACACTTTGCAAAATACCTCCGGCACCTGTTGCGAAGTAAGGATTAGTACCTCCTTTTGTTTCTGCAATTACACGAAACGGCGGATTGAGATTGGGGATGAAAGCATCTTTAAACCAATGATACGCTTTGGTTGCATCACCCAGCCTTGCATATAGTGTTGTAAACACCGCCTGCGTCATTGCAGGAGTTCCTTCATTCGGTACACGTTGTTCGTAATACTCTAAATCTTTACGTATTGCTATTGCATCTTTCACTTCTTTCAACGGATAAGCTAACAAGTTCACATCGGCCTGTTTAATACCCTCGCCATTATACGTTGCATGTTCACGTGTTACACCATCAGGAAATTTCAAGACCGGAATATTATTCGCCACGTTCATCCAATCTGCATTAGGAGATATACCTAACAGCTTTGCAGCTTCTGTTGCAAACTGCAAGTTGGCTTTTGCAGCAGCATTTGTAAAGGCGTTGTTATCTACATTCTCCGCCCACTCATCGGCAGCCACTACATTTTTAATATCATATTTGCCTGCACCATTTCGTTCAACACGACTTGCCCAGAAATCAGCCGTTGCACTGATGATGGGATATCCTTTCTCCCTCAGCCACACTTTATCCTGCGTTACACAATAATAATTCCATGCAGCTATCGCCACACATGCAGTGATGTGATGTTCGAACGGACCGCTCAATGCCCACACCGGTGTTTCTTCAACTCCTGTTTCTGCACTTTCCCACGGATACATGGCTCCTTTATATCCCTTGCTGAAGGCATTTCGTTTTGCAGCTTCTAATCGTTGATAACGATATTCCATCATGCTCTTTGCCAACTCCGGTTTTAATACAAGCAATGCCGGATACATCCACAACTCTGTATCCCAAAACACATGACCGTTATAACCCAAACCACTCAATCCCATTGGCGAAGGTGATAATGCAGTTCCTTCTCTTGTAAAAGAATACAAATGATACAGCATGCTGTTAACGTCTTGCTGATCCTGCGCTGCTTCTTCGTTTGTTCCTTCAATTACAATCTTACTCTTCCATAATTCATCCCATGCTTTGTTATGAAACTGCAGCAAACGTTCTCTCCCTTCAAGCTTTGCATAAATCGTTAATCGTTCGGCTTCATTCAACGGATCATCGTGATGAGCAGATGTAATGGATGAACCGGCAATAGAATAACGATAGGTTTCACCTGCTTTCAATTGTTTGCTGAATTTTACCAAGTGCATATTATTATCCCACATTTCGTGGATCACCCGTGGTTCGCTTCCATGATGTTCTGAAAAAAGAAATGTATTGCTTGCACACATCAGCAATTTACCTGTCGGACTTTTTGCTGAAGAAGTAAGTAAGCTCATGGTTACATGCGGACGATCAATTTCATTGTAATAATTCTGCGCATCTTTCAACGCATCCGGAGCTTCCATTACACTTGCACCTGTTATGTTGATGTTCTTTTTGGGTGTGATGATAATATCCATCAATACTGTGAACGGCAAATGACGTAATGAATAATACGTATATGTTACTGTTGCTTTATCCGCATAATCAAATGTTGTGGTGAAGCTGGCATGTTGCATATCCAGTTCCTGTTTCATATTCGCTGCTGATTTTGCATCGATGCGTTTGCCATCAATTTCCAGGTAACTGTTGAGTAAATTGAAACTCTTTAAAAAATTACTGACCCTGCCACGGCCATACAGATCATATGCGCCAGCCAACACAACTTCTTTCACTTTAAATGGTTCTGGTGATGATACCACACCGATCATTCCGTTGGCAACAGTGATGCCATAGTAATTGGAAGGATCAAAATTGGCAGCAGAAATTTTCCAGGGATCGATTGTTTGTGCTGTTGTTGAAAATGCTGCAAAGAGAAATGCAAGTAATGTTAATCGTTTCATGGCAATCTTCGTTAGTCGCAGAAAGATAGATACTAATAATGAAAGGATTTGAATGCATTGCCATTAAGAAAACTTGCAAACGATTGCGATGGAAAATTCTATATCAAAATACCGGGTAATACAAACGTGTAACCCATTTTGCAGTATCTGGTTCTGTTCTTCTGTCTGTAATCATCAATTCAAATGAAATAGCAGGAGAGGTAAATTGATAATCAGATTTGAATTGTTCCAGCGCCTTTAATCCATTATTAATAGTAGCTCTGCCTCCATGTACTTCGGCAACTAAGGTATTACCCTTTACCATTTGCTTAAATAAAAAGTCGCCTTCATTATCGATCATCTTGTTAATGGGTAATGCTACCATAATTTCAAAATGAGAACTATCCAAACGCTCCAGGTGCATCATGGGTGGATTTACCTGTTTCGCATTTTTTGCATTTGCATACACCCCTATTTGATCTATAAGTTGATATATCTCAGCTTCTGTTGGCTGATGATCGAATGTTTTTCTTGTTGAAATAAATAATGAATCAGGAATTCGACCATCTGTTATGTCTACGCCATAAATATTTTTTTTGTCTTCAGCAAAGTTGATAAGCTGTTGCAGCATCTCGTCTATTACTGTTTCATAGTTTTTCATCATTTGCCATTTCCTGAAACGGGTAAAAGGATTCATTCCAGTTGCAACACTGCTGATTACAGAAATCTTTGTTTTGGTTACGGAATCCTTTACAAAGCCAATTTCATTAAAAATTACATCCGCATCGTTTAGAGCTTCGAATGTTACTGATGTATAAGTAGTTGAACCGAGCTTTAGTTGATAATCTTTGTATTGTATATGATCAGGTGTAAATGACTCTTTGGGTAACCACTTACTCCAGCCCTGCCTGTTACCAACTAACAACAACACATTTTTATCGATGCATTTAACAGAAGCTGTTTTATTGATCGTTATTGTTGATGGAATAAATACATAAATAAATACGGGTAAGATAATAAAAATAAATGCCGCTATAAATACCACACGTTTCATAATCCTTCCTGTGTTTTAGTTATTTTATCTTTTGATGAGCATCAGGCTATCGTTGTTTCGTGCAAGTAAAAATGCTTGTTTTTTATTAACCTGTATCGATTTGATTTTTCTGATTTGCCCCTGAATAACAAGGTTTGGACAGGCGACTTCAAATTCTCCTTTTCCCTTATTGAGCAGCACGGTACCATAGTCAGCATCGTATCTGCCCATTTGAATATTATTTTCCCTGAAGTTGCCCCCCAATAAAAGATCAGGGAGTTTATCTCCATTGGCATCCAGTACAACAGCAGAGCGATAAATTGTTAGCTGTGCCTGCCACGGAAATGGTTTCATGATAAAATTCAGTTGTCCGTCGTTGATGAACACGGCGCTCTCAAAACAATCGGCACTATAAGTAACAGCATTACCCAGCATTGATTTACTGAATATATCACCCAGGTTTGCTTTTGCAAAATCAGCAGCATATAGAAATTTCTTTTTCAGAAACGGCAGTTGCTTTTCAAGTTCTGCTTTGTTAGCAAAAGGAATTTCTTTCCCATTTAGAAAATAGGTAAGCACCTGTTCATTTTTACCATTCTCATCAAAATCGTTGTAATACATAGTAACAGGTTCTTCTGTTGAAGATTTCAGGCGGCTGTTTAAGCCAAGATTACCGGCCACAATATCAACATCACCATCATTATCAATGTCAACAGGCAATGCAAAATTCCACCAGCCTTTTTTCTCTGTCAGTTTCTTTTTACTGAAACTCCCTTTGTTATTGACGAATGCAATTATTCCATCCCATTGTAATGATAGCAGGAGATCAACATCACCATCTTTATCCATATCTGTCCATGAAGCACCTGTAACCATTCCGATAGTTTGCAATTCTTTACTATATGGAGCTGTTACATCTTTAAACTTTCCTGTTTTATCATTGGCCAGCAAATAAGAGTGAGGCACTTCACCATAAGCCCAGGGAACAGTTCGACCTCCAATAAACAGGTCAACAAATCCATCACCGGTAAAATCAGCTGCAGCAATACTTCCTGCAGTTATATAAATATTACTGACAGCATTTTCCAGTAATGAAAAACTTCCTTTCCCATCGTTAATGAAAACCCGTGTTTGTTCATACTTGTTCTTACCATAATATTCATTACCACCGCTTGCAAGAATGAGATCGTTACTGCCATCATTATTTACATCAATAATTACAGCATCGGTGATCTCATACATACTATCCGCCTCAAGTTGTGGTTGTGCTATTTTTATAAAACGGCCTTCAGCAGTTTGAAGAAACAATGCAGGCTTAAAGGTTTTGCTGCTGCCAATAAACACATCTTCCAGGCCATCCATATTTACATCACCTGTTGCCAATGCAGGTCCTTCGGTAGTAAGCATGTGTGGCAATAAGTATTCACGGTTAAATTCATTAAACTCATTTTCATGGTGCAGAAACTCTAAGCCCGACACCTGAGTAATGTCTGTAAACTGTATTTGTTTTTGTTGAGCAAATACGTTGAATGATGAATAATCAAATTGAGATAACCCTTTTCGATATTGTGCCTTTATCTTTTTACCTGTAACAGTAATTTTTTCAAAAGTACGATCGGGCCAGATCAAGATAACAGAATCGACTTTTACATTTTGCAAACCAATGTGGAGCGGTATTTCCATGCTGCTTTGAAAACCACGTACAGGTTGTTTTTCAAAAGCATGAATATTGCCGGTACTATCATATACAAGTACGGTTCCTCCAATTGCATTACGGTTCAAACTATTACCTTTTAATTCTAATGAAAGATACTGCTGTTGCTGCTTATCATTTGATGTATTCTTGTACAGCATCACTGCATCATCAATATTATTTACCACAATATCAAGATCGCCGTCATTATCCAGATCAGCATACACAGCACCATTGCTGAATGTTGATTGATCATTCTTAATCAGTGTTGCTTCATCAGAAAATTGAACATCGCCTTTATTACGGTAAAACTTATTAGGCAATTTGATCTGGGGAAACTTATCAATCACTGTTATTTCCTGTTCGCCTAATTTTCCTTCTCTGATCTTCTGTTGAATTTCAGCATCGCCTACATAGTTTACATAATCAATATCATTCAATCGTTTGGGAATGCCATTGCTTACAAAGAGATCTTTCAAACCATCATTATCAAAATCTAACCAAAGCGGAGCCCAGCTCCAGTCGGTTGCATACACAGCAGCGTACAAACCAACTTCACTAAACATTCCATTGCCTCTGTTCAGCTGCAATGCATTTCGTGCATATTGATAGTTATATCCATAACGCAGTTTCATGTTAAAGGTTTCATACTCGTCTTCACCAAGACTACGTTTAAGAATGTATGGATCCTGTGGTAACATATCCATTGAAATGATCTCAGGCAATGCATCATTGTTGATATCAGCAATATCCACACCCATACTAAACTGGCTGGTATGCATCATTCGTTCATTCAATTCTTCTTTGAATGTTCCGTTTTGTTGATTGATGTAGAGATAATCGTTCTCATGAAAATCATTACCGATATAAAGATCGGGCCAGCCATCTTTATTGATATCGCTCACACAAATACCCAAGCCATAACCAATAGCTGAACTGTTGATGCCGGTTTCTTTTGTTGCATCAATATATTTATCGTTCTCATTTTTGTAAAAGCGATCGCCGCTTAATGGGTGATACGTGTCTAAAAAGTTTGCTCGTGCAGCAAAAGTTCCGTTATGATGAACGGAATGATTCATCAGGTAAATATCAAGATCACCATCCAGGTCATAATCAAAAAAAGCAGCTTGTGTACTGAAACCGGAGAAATCGAGACCGTATGCAGTTGCCTCATCTTCATAAACAGGAACGCCGTTCCTGATTTCTTTACAGATCAACAATTGATTTTTTCCTTTCAAAACTTCATACTGGCCAACACGACATACATAAATATCCAGCAATCCATCATTGTTAATATCCACTACACTTACACCTGTACTCCATCCACCATCATTGGGTATAGCAGCTTCATTTGTAACATCAGTAAACTGTAATGAACCTTTATTGATAAATAATTTATTATGCGCCTGATTGGAAGCAAAGAAGAGATCAATCAGTCCATCGTTATTGAAATCACCTGCGCCAACACCTGCGCCATTGTAGAAATACATGTAATTAAACATGTTGAAGGCTGGAGTTGCTGTAAGTTTATTTGTAAACTGCAGACCTGTTTGCTCACTCTTCATCAATTCAAACAATGGTCGTTGTTTTGGTGATGAACAGGATACAAGCAGTACTGCCAAACTATAAATAAGAAAATTTCTACTGTTCACGTTTATTGATTTAAACTATACAACACAGGTGTATCATTGTTTTGCAGAAACAGTATTACCTTGCCATTCCGGGTTGATATCCATTGAATATCCCTTACCATACCACGCACAAAAATGCCCGATTGTTTTTGCATCAATGTTTGCCATTGCCTGTTTCCTTTATTTAACAATACTGTACCATAGCCTGCATCTAACCGGCCAAACTGGGGAATGAAGTTGAATTCATTGCCAGCCATGATCAGATCGGTCTTTCCATCATTATTTATATCTTTTGCCAGTATGGCATTGATGCTGCTTAGCTGTGTTAACAAAGGAAGAGGCTGTACAGAAAATTTTCCACCCCCATCGTTCCATGCAATACAGCTGCTGCTGTAATTCACCTGTTTCAATACACATTTTTCCAAAACATCTGCAGCAAATAGTTGCTGAATAGTTTTGGTTGCAAAATCAGCATGCTTTAAGTTTTGTTTCTTCAAAGATGGAATCTGCTCCTGCAATTCCCGTTTCAGAAAAACAGGTTTATCTTTTTGATCAATTGATTTTGTAATGATCTTTTCAGGTATACCGTTACCGTCAAAATCGCTGATGAACATTTTCACAGGGTTACTGCTGTCTGTATGCAGGTAGAAATTATTTCCATAGTTACCCAAGATAAGGTCTTCGTCACCATCAGCGTCCAGGTCTACTGCAGTAATGGTTTGCCACCAACCGGATAACCGGTTTAAAGGAGAAAGAATTTCTTCATACTTCTTATCGCTGTAAGTATAAATGTGCGGCGCCATCCATTCACCTGTTATAATGAGTTCTTTCTTTTTATCTCCATTTACATCTGCAAATACAGCAGCTGTAACCATTCCAATGTTCTTAATTGTTGCATTTAGTTGTGCTGTTACATCAGAAAATATTCCTTTTCCATCATTCATCAAAACTCCACTCTGAGCTGTAACACCATAATTGTACGATTTACTTCTGCCTCCAACGAACAAATCCAGATCACCATCATCATCAATATCATTGGCAACAATTACACCTGTGTTATCAGCATTGGCAGGCAAGGCTTGTACATCATAACTAAAGTTTCCTTTTCCATCGTTGCGATATAAACGATTCCTGATCTCTGCCTTTTGAGATGGCTGTGTATGCCCGCCGCTTCCTACAATCAGATCAAGATCTTTGTCGCCATCTGCATCTATCATCAAGGCTGTTACATCTTCATACAATTTCATTTCTTCAAACAACAGTTGCTCTTTCTTTTTAAAACCACTGTTTGTTTGAAGATACAACTGACCCGCCTGACCCATTGCAGCACATATGTACACATCATCTAATCCATCATTGTTTACATCGCCCACTGCAGCACGTGGACCTTGTGCACTGAGTTTAACAGGAATATTCCGCTCATAGTAAAAATCAACAAACTCATTTTCATGATGCGGCTCAAATATGGTTGCTCTCTTTGCAAAAAGTGGTTGTTCTTCATGCAACAATTCATTCAGCTTTGCTTCGTTGCCTGTTTGTTGAATGAAATGAATTTTATTGATGACCGGTTGTTTAATGACTGTTTGCGTAAGATTGGGCCAAATGATCAACAGGCTGTCAATTTTTTTATTGCCGAAGCCAATGGTTTGTCTGTAATCGCAACTGCTTTGAAAGCCACGACTTGGGATTAGTTCACGACTGATGATTTCCTCGCCTGCATAGAGTTTTATTTTACTGCCAATGGCAAATGTATTTTGCCCGATCCCTTTTAGCTGAATAGTGATATAGTTATTCTTCAGTTGTTCGTTGGAGTGATTAAGATAAACAAATGCTTTTTCATTTACATTATTCACAACCAGATCGAGATCGCCGTCATTATCCAGATCAGCATAAGCAGCCCCGTTGCTGAAACTTTTTTGTGTAAACCCATTCGCCTCACCGGCATCAGCAAATTTCAAATCGCCCTTGTTATGATAAAACTTATTGACGATAGGTGTTGAGGGCATTTTATTGATCACTTCACTTACTTCTTTCTTTTCTCCCGTCATTACCATGCGCTGAATAATTTCATCAGCAAAAAAATCGATGAAATCCTGATCGGTTACGTCATGGTAAATGCCGTTGCATACATACAGATCACTTAAGCCATCATTATCTGCATCAAAGATCAATCCTCCCCAACTCCAATCACTACCAGCCACGCCGCTGACATGTGCTGTTTCCATAAACGCACCACTTTGATTATTTACCTGCAATGTATTCTGCATGTACTGGTGATAAAAACCTTCTTTCACTTTTCGCATATGCACTTCCACATTATCATAGCTTGATGTTGTTTTCAAGCGATAATCATCAGCAGGGTACATATCTGTAACAAAAATATCGGGGTAATCATCATTATTAATATCAGCCATATCGGCCCCCATTGATGATAAGCTGATATGCTGCATCCGTTGTTCAAGTTCTTCCTTAAACGTTCCGTCTTTCTGATTAATGTAGAGATAATCACGTTCAAAAAAATCATTGGAGATATACAGATCAGGATAATGATCTCCATTAATATCACCCACTGTTACACCAAGTCCAAACCCTATCAGGCTTCCATAAATTCCTGCCTGTTCACTTACATCAATAAACCTTCCACTATCATTGCGTAATAATTTATCGCCACCGCCTTTTATAAATTCTTCAACCGGCCAATCCTTTGCACGCAGGTTACGTTTGTTACTATAGTTAAGTGTATTAACGGGAATGAAACTGTTGTTAAGTAAATAACAATCGAGATCACCATCAAGATCATAATCAAAAAAAGCAGCGTGGGTTGTAAACGAAGCATCATCTAACCCATAATCTTTTGCTTTTTCTGTAAATGTTCCGTTCTTATTGTTGATGAATAATTCATTCTCCTGCCCAACTCCTTTCTGATAACCGGCATTGCAAACATAAATATCCAACCACCCATCGGCATTTAGATCAACCATTACCACGCCGGTGCTCCATTTTTGTTTCTCAGCGAAGCCTGCTTTTTCGCTGATGTCTTCAAAGTTAAAACCACCTTTATTCAGGTAAAGTTTATTAGGCCCCATGTTCGCCGTAAAAAAAACATCGGGCAAGCTGTCGTTGTTAATATCACCAATAGCAACACCACCACCATTATAGAAATTACGGTAGCTGAAAATATTAAAGTCCTTACTGTCGTCCACCTGGTTGGCAAAATCAATTCCACTATGTTCAACCAATTCAAAAAGTTTTTCACTTTTTTTATCGTTACAGGAAACAACAGTAAAAAAACAGAGAATGACAATTGCAATTTTTAACCTCAGGTCCATAGCTCAGTGTAAGAATGAAAGAAATTCAATTTAGTTGAAAATGTTGAGTTCTTTTGTCAGCTCATATATAAATTGTGTCAAAAAAAGAGGCCACTTAAAGAAGTGACCCCTTTCCCTATTGATTATGATAAAAACTAATAACCAAGATTTTGTGTAAGGTTAGGGTTTGCTGCAATTTGCTGTGCAGGAATCGGGAACAATAACCTGCTTGCTGATGATGTTGTTTTTCTGATCTGCCCTGGTTGCAGGAACTTGCCGAAACGTAT
The DNA here is from genome assembly GCA_036675885.1 of Lacibacter sp. Classification (GTDB taxonomy): domain Bacteria; phylum Bacteroidota; class Bacteroidia; order Chitinophagales; family Chitinophagaceae; genus Lacibacter. The sequence continues at coordinate 14,225 of JAKFDY010000046.1, forward strand.
CAAGTCCATTCTTCTCCATCCTTCCCAATACAATTCACGACCACGCTCATCTAGCAATTGATCAAGGTTTAATGAAGCAAGTGATGAAGCACCTCTTGATGAATGTGTGCGGATATAGTTTACAATACTCAATGCAGTTGCGCCATAAGGAGCAACATTGGTAGCAGTGCCGCCACGGAGAATTGCCTCAGCCTTCATCAACAATACATCAGCCAACCTGAAGATCACAAAGTCGTTATTAACGTTATCACCACTGGTATAGTCAGGTGGATATTTTACAACCCTGATACCTGTTACTTCCAATGTGGCAGGATCAGTTTCTACCGCTTTTACTGCTTTTGTAAATGAAAGGTTGCCGCCTTTACGATCTTTCAATGCAACACCATTTTGATTGAACTGTTGACCAAATAGCAAACCAACACGTAAACCTGACACATCGGTTACACCTGCGTAAGCGTCACCTCTTCTCTTATCAGCTGATTCAAATTTGTCATAGAAATCTCCTAAAGTGGTAAAGCCATTCCAGCCACTGGGAGTTTGGTTGTAGTGTAATGAGCAGAAATATCTTGAACGAACGTTTCCACTGCTAGATCCACCATAGTTAATGCCGGTAAAAAGGTTTTCAGTTGACAGTGCATCATTATTAGGTGCAAAGTTGTGATAGAAGTTAGAAGAAAGTGTTTTACCTGATCCAGTCACTTCATCGGCTAATGCAATTACTTTATTCATATCAGCTGCCTGATGAACAGGAGCAGTTCTGTTTGCTACTACCGCTTTTGTAAGATAGGCCTTCATCAACAATGCACGACAAGCGTTTTTATTTGCAATGTTTACAGGTCCATCGGGCAAAGCTGCTTTTATTGCTTCCAGCTCAGTAATAACATAATCGAGTGCTTCACTTCCAACACGCACCTGTGGTATTGCTAATGGATCGCCGCCTGGTTCACGGTATGGTGCCTGGTTCCAGCCTTCAACCCAATGAAAGTTAGCATAAGCACGTAAAAATCTGGCTTCTGCAGCTTGTTGTGCATTGGGACTTTTTGCCAAAACCTCTGTGGCATTATACACCACACGTCCAAGGTTTTCAAAGGCACCACGTACATAGCTATGGTTGGCATCCCATGTATGCTGATGCAATACACGCCAGATACCGTTATCGTCCCAGTCGCCACCTCTTGTTGGTCCAACACATTCGTCTGTTGTATGTTCCTGAATGGCCCAGAGGTTTGTCTGATCCATGAAGCTGCGGATATCACCTTCATAAATATTCTTCAAAATGTCGGCGGCTGTTACGCTTGAGGCACTGGCTCTTACCAGGCTATCACTGAACTTCTCATCGATCTTTGCACAACCGGCAACAGCAGCAAACAGAAGAAGCACAGACATTTGTTTAATATGTTTCATAATGAAATAGATTTTGTTTTTAGAATGATACGTTAACACCAAATAAGAATGTTCTTGCTGATGGGTAACCGATATAATCGATACCAACAGAAGGGATACCATTCACTTGTTTATCTGTATTCACCTCAGGATCAAAACCGGTATACTTGGTTAAAAGGAAGAGGTTTTGAGCTGTTACATACAATGTAATTCCACTGATCTCTTTTCCTACGTTTCCAAACTTATAAGACAATGTGGTATTGGCAGCTTTCAGATAATTCCCTTTTTCCAGGTAACGTGATGAGGAAGTAATTGGATTTGTAATTGCTTCACCATTTTTGTACAGAGCTTTTGCAATATTTCTTGTGCCAAGGTTCCCGATTGGTAACACAGAGTTTGCTGTATTGTTGTAAAGAACATGACCAAATGCACCATTCAGATTTGCAGTAAGCGACAAGTTCTTATAGCTTACAGTTGTTGAAATACCAAGAACGGTTGTTGGGTTAGGGTTACCCATAAAGTAAAATATATTACCATCATCTACATAAATTGACTGACCTGTGGTTTTATCAATTCCCCTGAAATCCCTTGTATAAAACGTATTGATGGGTTGGCCATTTGTGATAAGCTGAGATAATGTACCAGACATACCTTGTCCATGAAGTCCTCCTGTTTGAATAGGAGCAGGAAGCCCGGAAACTTCATTTTTTACAAATGTTGCATTAACCCCCAGATCCCATGAGAAGTCTGCTTTTGAAACAATCGCTGCATTCAATGTAACTTCTATGCCCTTATTCATTACTTCGCCATCAAGATTTTTCCAGATTGTTGTACCTGGAGATGGTTGTGGCGAAATACTTGGGAAAAGTAATTGTTTTGTATTTCTGCTGAACAAATCAATTGTACCACTCAACTTTCTATTAAGCATTAAAAAATCAATACCAATATTTGCCTGTGCATCCTGCTGCCATTTAAGATCAGCATTAGGTAATTGTGTTTGCGAAATACCACCATTGTTTTCATTCAATACATAACGTGCAAGAGACGCACCTGCAGGGAACTCCTGGTTTCCAGTAATACCCCAGCCACCACGAACCTTCAGGCTGTTGATAAAGCTTACATCAAAGAAATCCTCGTCCGACAGATTCCAGCCGGCAGAAAAAGAGGGGAAGAATCCATAACGGTTGTTTGAACCAAACTTACTCGATCCATCTGCCCTGAATGTTGCGGTGAGATAATACTTGCTTTTATAGTCAAAATTCAACCTTGTAAAGAATGATCGGATCTCTTCAGTTGGATTATTGAAAGAATAAAAACGCTTATTCGAGTTTAATCCAACTTCAATAACATCAGTGTAATCAATATCAAAATATCCAAAACCACCTCTTGCAAATAAATTAGAACCTTTATTATCCTTTCGGAAATACTCATAACCCAACAGCCCATTAAAATTCAATTCCTTTCCAAATCTTTTGTTATAGCTGAGCGTTTGTGTTACTGTTTGGGTAAGTAATTGGTTATTTCCTATAGCAGCAGTTCCTCTGCCGTTAGGGTTAGTACCATTAATCCCGTTCTCCTCTAAGTTTACCCAGTTACGGATTGATGTTCTGCGTTCACCTGTTCCATAATTAAAACCATAAATAAGCTTATACTCAAGATTGTCTGTAATTTTAACAGATGGGGCAACACTACCTATCACATTTGTAGATAACACTTTATCATGGTAACCCTCAATAAACTCTAAAGGATTAAGAGTAGATCCGTCGAAATAGTTATTGATGCTGCCATCAGTTTTTCTTAACGGTCGGGTTGGGTTCCATTGCAGTGCAGTTGAAAGAACATTACCTGTAAAACCGGCATCGTTGCTGATGGCACCAAGATTTTCGTTTTGTTGTGATACTAATAAATTAAAATCTAAGCCTGCACGTTTGCTTTTCAAAAGCTTCATAGTAGAGTTAATACCTGCTGTTAATTTCTTAAAGCCTGTATTTTTAATAATGCCTTCCTGATCAAGGTATCCAACCGATACACGATAACGTGCACTTTCAGATCCACCACTTACTGCCAATGAACTGTTGAGTGTATTAGCTGTAGTAAGTATAGCATCATATGCGTCCACATCTGCATTGTAATTACCGCTTGTTAAACCGTAATCTGTTAAAGACTGGCGGTATTCTGTGGCGTTCAATACTTCAATTTTTCTGAGTATTGAACTAACACCGTAACTGGCGTTCAGTTCTACTTTAGGTGTACCGCTTTGCCCTTTTTTTGTTGTTACGATCACAACACCATTTGCGCCACGTGAACCATAAATGGCTGTGGCCGATGCATCTTTTAATATATCAATAGATGCTATGTCGTTGGGATTAATAAAGTTAAGCGGATTGCCATCGGGAGTTGCACCCAAACCAGTAACGCTTAATCCTGGTCTTGCACTTGATCCATCCACAATAACTCCATCAATAACAAACAAGGGCTGGTTACCTGTTCGTAATGATGAGTTACCACGAATTTTAAATGTGGTGGCACCGCCGGGTTGGCCGCTGTTATTAATTACCTGTACACCGGCAACCTTACCCTGAATAAGCTGATCGGGTGCAATCTGCACCCCTTGGTTAAAGTCTTTTGCTTTAACAGAAGCAACTGCTCCGGTTAAATCACGTTTACGTTGTGTACCATAACCAATTACCACCACTTCGTTCAATGCTTCATTGGCAACTTCCAGTGTAGCATTTACTACATCACCGGAAATACTTACTTCGGCAGAAGTGTAGCCAACTGATGAAATAACTAAAGTGGTTGCATTGGATGGAACTGCCAGCCGGAATGTGCCATCGTTGCCGGTGGAGGTAGAGGTTCTTGTTCCTTTTACTGTTACAGTTGCTGAAGGAATTGCCTCACCTTTAGGATCTGTTACCTTACCTGTAATAGTTTTGGTTTGAGCCGATGCTGATGCCACCAGTACAAACACACTGAACATGGCGAGAATGCCTCTTGCAAGTTTCGTTAGGATCATAATCAGTAGTTTTTAAATTGTTGAGGGTTATAGACCACAGCTGTCTATGCAGGAAATACCTGTAGGGAGGGTTCAGTTTAGAGGACTGATTCTTCCTGAACCATACTTAAATGGCAAACATGCAATCGATAGACTGTTAATCTTCTGTGAATTTAAACCAAGTTTTCAGCAAATAGTTCCAACAAAACATCTAAGTTTATGAAAGCGAACATGCAAACGATTGCGAAAATAATTGCGGTGGAAAAATTATCTGCCTAAATCAGTCAACATGGCGAACGCAACTCTTAAAAAAATAGCCCAGGTGCTGGATATCAGCATTTCTACTGTATCACGGGCGCTTAAAAATCATCCCGACATTTCACAAAGCACTAAGCAGAAAGTAATGGAGCTGGCTGAAACGTTGGAATACGAACCAAATGCAGTTGCTGTTAACCTGCGCAGCAAAAACACAAAAGTGTTTGGCATCATGATTCCTTCCATCACCAATAATTTCTATGATTCATTTATTGCAGCTGTTGAAGAAGAGGTAAAACACTCGGGTTACTCGCTCATGATATTACAGAGTGCAGATAATCCTGAAACCGAAACAGAAAACCTGAAGATCTACCGGCAAAACAGGGTGAGCGGTGTGTTTGTATGCTTATCAAAAGAAACCACTAATCTTGATGCCTTTCATAAAATGAAAGATGCAGGCATACCAGTTGTATTTTTTGACAAGGTGCCTGATGATGATACATACAACAGAGTTTGCCTTGCTGATAAAGATGCTGCAGTAATGGCTGCAGAAGCATTGCTGAAAAAAAACAAAAAAAATATTCTTGCAATTTTTGGTGACACACATATGTCAATTACCAAGCGAAGACTGAATGCATTTCAGGAAACGCTGTTAATAAATCAGGAAATATCTCTTTCAATTGAATATGCAGATACTATTGAAGAAGCAGAAAATATTATCAGCAGCTATTTTCAATTAAAGAATCAACCAGATGCGGTTTTTTGCATGAGTGATGAAATATTAATGGGTGTGATGAAGAGTGTTCAGAAACTGAAGATTGAAGTGCCGCAACAAACAGGTATTATTACGTTGAGTGATGGCTTCTTCCCGAAGCTGTATTATCCGGAGATCACATATATTGAAACAAGTGGCTATCGCTTAGGCAAACTTGCCTGTGAGCGCATGATGGAATGTGTGAAAGGCAAAGAAGAGGCCAAAGAAATATATGTGAACTCACGTTTTGTGGAGGGAGGTTCTTTATAAGAGTGCATTTTGTTTCTTTTGTTCATTCACTTTCACCTGCAATCTTATCAGTAAACCAAGTATAAGAAAATAAAGACTGCCGATCTTGTCTGTCTCAATCAAATCACTCAGCAGGTTCAGCGTTACGATCATACTTAATACAACCGCACAAAGCATAGCCAGTGATCGCTCAAATGGATCATCTAAAGTATGATATGCTTTTACTGCAACCGCAAACATGTAAATAAGCAAGCCTGCCAGCAATATCAAACCCGGTAAGCCTTGTTCAATGGCAATCAACAGAAAATAATTATGTACCGATGATTTTTCTTCGTTACTGCTTACCCATGTTTTAAAAGCAGATACAGTGTATTCTTTATAATAAGTAGTAAAACTATTTGGACCAAAGCCATGCATCTTTTCTTCGTTCAGCATTTTTATACCGGCGATCCAGCGGTAGAAGCGCTCCATCGTTGACATGTCTTTCAATGTATATGTTGCCTTCAGGTGTTCATTAAAATTGTTATGCTGTGTTGTGGTATTAAAATCAGGAGCAAACTTTAAATAGTTATCATCCTGTATCAGCCAGAACAAAGCTGCTCCGGCGATGATCAATGCAGCGAATATGAGCGATAATAAAAAGCGGCGTTTTACTGCAATCCATGTAACAGCACCGGATATAAGACAAAGCCACGCACCTCTTGAATAAGCAAAGAACAAAGCAACAATGAAAATAACAATACTGGCAATGATCCATTTGCGTAACCTGGCTTCAGCAAAATGATACCATACCAACAGAATGGGAAACAGGCACACTATAACCGCTGAATAATTTACATGATTCCGGAAAAAGGGATCAAGTGTTGAGTTGATGGATTCAAACGAAAAGCCTTTACCTGCATGGCGCACTAAACTTATTACAATTGGTATCAACATCGAAAAGATCAACACCTTTGATGCAAGTTTGAGATCATCTTTCGTACGGAGAAAAAGTAATCCACCAACAACAAATGCCAGCAGGAACCACGATTTTGCCAGGCAATATTTTATACTCAACCACATTTCATAAGAGAATAGAACTGTTACCAGCATCCACACAAGTTGCAACAGCACCAGCAGAACCAAACTGCTTTTCATTAATTCTTTTGGCAGAAGAGAAGGCTTAAAAATCAGCAACAGTAATAACGACCCTGCCAGCATCAGCATCATCGGTTCATCGGGCAAATCGGTTGAGAGGGTATCAGTAACAGAAAATTCAGTTGAAAGCGGAATAGCAAATAACAATACAAAAAAAAGATAGCGAAGGTTTCCTGTAAAGACAACTATTGCCAGTGCTGCAAATGGCAAAACCAATAAAATTGTCTCATTCAATATGATGCCTGCAACAAAACAAAGAATGGCGGCAATGGATGGTAACCACCAACTAATCAACTCCTGTTTTGAAATGGATCGCTGCATCAGCTTGCTTTTTTTCTTGATCTACCCTCAACAAACAACAACAGCAACACAGAAAAGATAAATGATACAATTGCTGCCATGATCATTCCTGCCAATACGTTTGGCTTATCTTTCATTAATGCAGGAAGTGCCTCTTCAATTACAAACAATGCGCTTACTTCATTAACACTGGTGTTGAATTGCTGGATCAACTTCTCCGTTTCATTCAACCTGCTGATCACATCTGTTTTACGGGCAGTAAGTAATGCATCTGCTTTGGTTTGCAGTTGCAGCTCGATCTGTTGAAGACTGTCTTTCTGCGCATTAAAATCATGTTGCAGCTTTCGTACTATTTCCAGCTTCATGTTGTTCAACGAAGCAATACTCCTGGCATTTGTTCTTGCAACAACAGCATTGGCAATTGCAGCTGCCAGTTTCTTATCGGTATCCCACACATTTATTTTTACATGCCCGAATTCGTCTTTTTTAATACGGATATTTTCTTTGTACTCATAATGGGCCAGGTAGTGAGCTTTTTCATCCGTTGCGTTTATCTTATAGTGTTTAATCAAATCAAAACTATCTACCATGAAGCGACTCATCTCTTCAGAACGGGCAAGTGCCATCAACCGGTCGTTATCCAACTCGCCACCATAATAAAAGTATTGTTCCCAAAATTCAGTACGGTAAATATTAGAACGGTCACCAAGATTTGGGTTAGCGGCAGTAAACACAGCTGTGCTTCGGAAATAAGGTTTTTGTAAATACAGAATTGCACCTGTAACAACAGTTGCAAGAAACACCAGCAGCGCAGCCTGCATCCAGCGTTTACGGATCACATCAAATACAATATCTAAATTCATATGAAGTATTATTCAAAAAGAGCCAATGTATAATAAATTATTGCAGGTATCAATCAGCATCCTGCACCACTTCTACTTTGCGGTTAAAACTTTCATCAAGTGAAATAAAGGTTTCTGTACGTTCAATGCCTTTTATTTTTTGCAAAGCATCATGCAACACAAAACGAAGCTGATTAATATCCTTACACACCACTTCAATAAACATACTGTAATTACCTGTGGTGTAATTCAGCCGAACAATCTCCGGTATCTTCTGCAGGTCTTTTGCAACCGTATCGTACAACGAACTTTTCTCCAGGAAAATGCCCACGAAGGCAGTAATATCATAACCCAGTGCTTTCAGATCAACATTGAGTTTGGTTCCTTTTACAATACCATGCTCCTGCAGTTTTTTGATACGCACATGAATGGTACCGCCTGAAACAAAGAGTTTCTTTCCCAAATCGGCATAAGAGATCTGCGCATCTTCCATCATTTCAGAAATAATCTGCAGGTCCAGTTTGTCAAGATTCAATTTAGCACCCATATTTCAAGTATGTTTTAAAATATTTTCAATATTAAGAATTGTATTTTGAATATCATCGAAAGTTTTAAAATTTTTGTTGAAAATTGTTCAAAGAATTGCAGATATGCTTTAATATTGCACTGTAATCGTTCTTTGAACAACATACTGTGGAGTGATGAAATTTTCGGCAGACATGCCCTCTCGTCTCGGGGGTGGAGATAACAGGATAAAGTCCGGCAACGGAACTAACTGCTCCGTGGAGGTTCGACCCCTCCCTCTACAGCAACAACAAAAGAAAAACCAAATTACAAAAAGCAAAATACAAGTAAGCATTTGGTTTACTGGATTTTGAACATTGGATTTTTTAATTAGTTCTTTTTACACTGTGGGGTGATGAAATTTTTGGCAGACATGCCCTCTTGTCTCGGGGGTGGAGATAACAGGATAAATATAGCATAGAGCCGTTTGGTTAGCAATAACCAATCGACCAGGGTCGACCACTCAACTTTGTGCTACAACTAACTGCTCCGTGGAGGTTCGACCCCTCCCCCTACAGCTTATTTCGGTTGCTTATCATACCGATCAACTCTGTTCCGTACAGATTTTTCTCATGCTTTTTTTACGATTGCCTTTTGTTTTTACAAAGGGCTCTTTCGTTTTATAGACTTTCCTCTTTTTTGTTTCGCTTTCATTTTTGCGCACACCCTACCTTTGCCCGCTATGGGACAAAAAAAGCTCATCCGTTTTGCTGAAATAGAAACCTTCCCCAATGTGTTGCAGTACCCGCAGGATATGAAAGGGAAGTGGAATGATTTTTTTAAGAACGATCACCCCATCACATTAGAACTGGCCTGTGGCAAAGGCGAGTATGCTGTTGGTTTGGGCCGTTTATATCCTCAACGGAATTTTATTGGTATTGATCTCAAAGGCAACCGCATTTGGGTGGGGGCTAAAACTGCATTGAAAGAAAACTTAACCAATGTTGCGTTTGTACGTTCACAAATTGACCAGGTTACAAATTATTTTGCTGAAGGCGAAGTGAGTGAGATATGGATCACCTTTCCCGATCCGCAACTCCGTGCATCGAAACATAAAAAGCGTTTAACGCATCCTAAGTTTTTACGTTCGTATCAACAACTGCTGAAACAAGGTGGCATCATTCATTTAAAAACCGATTCTCCTGTATTGTATCGTTTCACCAAAAAAGTGATCAGTTTATATAATCTGCCTTTGCATTCTTCAACCGATGATCTGTATAAACAAGAAACGATCAGCGAAGAGTTGAAGATCAAAACACATTATGAAGGATTGGATATTGCACAAAGCAACCGCATCTATTACCTGCAATTCAGTTTACCTGCAACAGCTTTGCCAGTTGAACCAGATGCTTTGTTAAAGCAATGGGTGTTTGACAACGAGAAAGACGAAGTGAATTGATGTCGTACCTTGGTAGTAAAAGAGCGTAAAGATGCCCACCAAAAAACAATCGCAACCACCCAAAACGGGTAAAGCAAAAGAGTATTCTTTTTTCCAGGATGTATATGATGTGGTGCGACAGATACCGAAAGGTCGTGTAACATCTTATGGTGCTATTGCAGCCTACCTCGGCACCAAGTTATCTGCACGCATGGTTGGCTGGGCCATGAATGGCGCACACAAGGTAAAACCCAAAGTACATGCACAACGAGTAGTGAACCGCAATGGAATGCTTAGCGGCAAAGCACATTTTGATACACCCACACATATGGAAGAGCTGTTGAAGAAAGATGGTGTTGCTGTAAAGAACGACACCGTAGTTGATTTTGAAAAACGTTTTTGGGACCCGGCGGTGGAGTTGGGGTGATCCTCATTTCTTATATTTTTTTAGATAGTCGTATAAATCAATGTAGTTTAACCACCTAAAACCATCCTTGTCTTTGTAGCAAATAGAGAAGATAATATCTCTCTCATCATCGTTTGGTTTTGATGCTAAACCAAGAAACTGACCATTCATGACCTTATCTAATTTTTTCAAGCCTGAAATATTAATATGACCATAAGTAAACCATGCATCTTTTGATTCAATCATTACAAAATCAGATTCATCCATCTTGAAAAAGCTTTTTACAACGCCATCTGACACACTAAAAACAGAATCATCATTCGTTATAATATTTATGTAGTGGACAGGATTAACATACCCGAGGCGAGGCTCAAAAAAACTATAAATTTTTCCCTGTTTAACGATGTAGTTTGAAATTGTAATTGTGTCTTGCTTAGATTGACCAAGCAATAAAAAACTATTTGCCACAAAAAGAATCAGTAGGAATTTTTGTTTGCTGAAAGAAGTCTGCATACTCTCATTTAAACGTAAATAAGAGGGGTTTATTACCTTTTCTTACTGCAATTGATCCTATAACATCATAATAATCCTTGGCCTCTTCAATATCATTTAATGCCTGCGGTGAGAAGATAAATGTAACCTGCTTCATTTAGTCGTTTGCTTTATTTTTTTCATGCCATCGGTCCAGCTTATTTCTTTTGAAGTCCCCTTCTGCATCTGCTTCAAACGCTTCCTCACCTCTTTTTTCTGCTATTCAGGAATTGGAGGTTCCTCTGATAATTCCACTGCATCAATTTTTTCCAGGTCTTTAATTATTGCAGCAGCATACTTCTTTTTAATCCGTATATGACAGGTTGTTGCCATAATTTTTTATTAGTATCTAAAATTACTATATCTCAGTATAAAACTTTTCTAATGTCATCCTCCCCGGCAACCACTAAACAAGAATTCTTTAAAAATCTCAACGGCTTATATTAATTTGGCCCAAAAGAAAAAAGTATGAGAAAAACTGCATACCTGTTTGCCTTGCTTGGCATTTCAGGTTCGCTTGCTGCACAACAGCCTGTCAAAGACAGTACAAAAAAAGACACCATGCCTTACACGGCATTTGCGAAACTTCCACTTAAACCCGAACGCACAGTAAAGTTCACCGCCAGAGAAGGTACATGGATGAGTGTTGATGTTAGTCCTGATGGACAAACCATCGCCTTCGATCTCATGGGTGATATTTATACCATGCCGGTTGCCGGTGGTAAAGCAACTGCTGTTACAAAAGGCATTGCTTATGAAACACATCCACGTTTCAGTCCCGATGGAAAGAAAATTCTTTTCACGAGTGATCGCAGTGGCAGTGATAATATCTGGTATATTGATATGGAGAAGAAAGATACCGTGCAGTTAACAAAAGATCCAACAGAAGATTTTCCTGCAGCCGTTTGGACACCTGATGGTAATTATATCATCGCCAGTAAAGGCCGCCGTATTCCAAAGTTGTGGATCTATCACAAAGATGGTGGCGGTGGTACACAACTCTATGATGGCTTTGCAAAAACAATTGATCCGTTTGTAAGTGCTGATGGTAAATATGTTTACTACAGCCAACGTAATGGCTCATGGAATTACAATGCTTTGTTACCGCAATACCAGATCGGTACTTACGATCGTGATAAAGGAATTACCAACACCATCACTACACGTTATGGTTCTGCATTTACACCCACGCTTAGTAAAGACGGGCAATGGATGGTGTATGGCAGCCGCTACCAGGATAAAACCGGATTGGTTTTACGTAACATGAAAAATGGTGATGAACGTTGGCTTGCTTATCCTGTGCAGCGTGATGAACAGGAAAGTATTGCACCACAAGGTGTGTTGCCCGGTATGTCGTTTACACCAGACAGTAAGTTTCTTGTTGCAAGTTATGGTGGTAAGATCTGGCGCATACCTGTTGATGGAAGTAAAGCAACAGAAATTGCATTTGAAGCAGATTTGAACCTGGAGATGGGTCCACGCTTGTATTTTAATTATGCTGTTAAAGACACAAGCGCTGCAATGGCTACTCAAATACGTGATGGTGTTCCAAGTCCTGATGGAAAGAAACTGGCATTTACCGCGCTCAACCGTTTGTATGTAATGGATTATCCAAACGGTACACCCAAACGTGTAACCAATAACAACTTTACAGAAGCAATGCCTGCGTGGAGCCCTGATGGAACACAGTTGGTATTCGTTACATGGAATGAAACCGAAGGCGGCAATGTGTACAAAGCAAGCATTGGTGCTAAACCTGCCGTTACAAAACTTACAACAGAGCCGGGCTTTTATATGCAGCCGGCGTGGAGTTATAATAACCGCATCGCCTTTTTTAAAGCACCGCTTCGTTTATTTAAAGATGCAGAAAGCCCGTTTTACAGTGGTGCCGAAGCTGATATTGTGTGGATGAATGCAACAGGTGGCCCGATGACCAAAGTTGATTTAACTGTTAATGCAGGTAATATTCATTTCACAAAAAACACAGAACGAATATTTTTAAATAGCGGAGGCGGCACATTAATTTCCTGCCGTTGGGATGGTACCGATTTAAAAACACATGTACGCATTACTGGTATTACAACTTATGGCACAATTGCAGATGCAGATGATCATTCAAATCATGAACATTCAACAACAACTGCCAATAATGTAACCTATGTAATGGGTAAGCCCATGATAAAAACCGATCCCGTAAATTATTGCATGTTGCCAGAAGGTGCAAGTAACCGTGAACCCCAGAACATGCCTTCATCTGCCGATATTATTTTTATGGCTCCCGTAGGCAACCAGGCATTGGCACAAGTAAACAACAACGTGTATGTGGTTACAATTCCGCAAACAGGTAAAATGCCAACCATTAATGTGGGTGATCCAACAGCCAGCAGTTTTCCTGCAAGACAGTTAACTGAAATTGGTGGTGAGTTTCCTGCATGGGAAGGCAATGGGAAGAAAATACACTGGAGTTTAGGTAATGGGCATTGGGTGTATGATACAGAGCGTGCACAGTTTGTTGAAGATTCTGTGAAAGCTGCAAAAAAAATCGAAGCACAAAAAGCTGCTGACAGTGTGAAAGCATTACTTGCGCTTGGACCCGATGCAAAAAAACTTGCCGATTCATTAGCAAAGAAAAGTGCCGATTCACTCGCAGCCATTTTAAAAGTTGATACTGCACGTGCAAAACGTGAAGCATTGGCAAAAGAAGAATTAAAGAAGAAAGAAAAATATTCACCTGCTGAAACCCAGGTGAAAGTGTATTACCAAAAAGATCTGCCAACAGGCACCATGTTATTGAAGAATGCACGCATCATTACCATGAAAGGTGAAGAGGTGATTGAAAATGGAGACATACTCATTGTAAACAACCGCATAAAAGCGGTTGGTAAAACAGGAACACTTACTGTACCTGCAGGCGCAAAAGAAATTGATTGTACCGGCAAAACCATCACCCCCGGTTTTGTAGATACGCATTCGCATATGTGGACCTATTGGGGTTTGCATAAAAACACTTCATGGATTTATGCAGCCAATCTTGCTTATGGTGTTACTACCACAAGAGATCCGCAAACAGCAACAACTGATGTGTTAACCTGGAGCGATATGGTTGAAGCCGGACAAATGCCAGGCCCACGTGTTTATAGTACCGGCCCAGGTGTTGGTTTCTGGATGTATAATTTAAAAAGCCTCGAACAAACACGCAATGTGTTGAAACAATACAGCAAGTATTATAACACACAATACATTAAAATGTATTTAGTAGGTAACAGGCAGCATCGTCAATGGGTGATCATGGCAGCAAAAGAACAAAAGCTGATGCCAACAACAGAAGGTGGTTTGGATTATAAATTGAACATGACACAATTGTTTGATGGTTATCCCGGTCATGAACATGCCATTCCAATTTTTCCTTTGTACAGCGATGTAACAAAAACAATCGCTGAAAGTAAAATGGCCTACACGCCCACGTTACTTGTAGCCTATGGCGGACCATGGGCCGAAAATTTTTACTACACAACTGAAAGCCCGGTGCATGATAAAAAGCTCAACTTCTTTACGCCATACGAAGAGTTAAGTGCAAAATCACGCCGCCGTGCAGGTGGTTTGGGTGGATGGTTTACTCCCGAAGATCATGTGTTTCCAAAACATGCACAAAGTGTAAACAGTGTTGTATCACAAGGCGGTCTCGCAGGTATTGGCAGTCACGGTCAGTTGCAAGGTCTCGGTTATCATTGGGAGTTGTGGAGTGTGGCAAGTGGTGGCATGAGTAATCTGAATGCATTACGCACAGCTACTATTCTTGGTGCAACAGCATTGGGATTAGATAAAGAGTTGGGCAGTATTGAAGAAGGCAAACTGGCTGATATCAATATCATGGATGCAAATCCACTGCAGAACATCCGCAATACCAATACCATTCGTTATGTGGTAAAGAATGGTCGCTTGTATGATGGGAATACATTGGATGAAATTTATCCAACTCCCCGTAAGATGGATGCTGGTTCATGGACAAAAGAACCACCAAAGGTTACAACAGAAGTGAAGCAGTAAAGAATTTGAAAACAATATGAATCGCCGCCCACTCAACTGAGCGGCGATTTTATTTCTTTACATTTCATCTTTTTGTTACTTCAGGTTTTCACATTTCCTTTCTTGCCGATTAATAATACTTTTGTTTCCCGTCTATGCTTTCAAAAACATTCAACTCTTATAAGCAGGCATTTACAGGTTTATCAAAAGAAACCTGGTTATTATCATGGATCATGCTGGTAAACAGAAGCGGAACCATGGTGGTTCCTTTTCTGAGTTTGTATCTCACCAGTCCTGCAATGGGTTACTCACTCAGCAAGGCAGGTTTTGTATTTGGTTTGTTTGGTGCAGGAGCATTTACAGGAGCCTATATCGGCGGAAGACTTACAGATAAAATTGGCTTTTATAAAATTCAGTTGATCACATTGCTTGGTGGCGGGTTGTTATTTATTGTATTGGGGCAAATGAAAAGCTATCCACTCATTTGCATTTTTACATTTGTATTGAGCTTTGTGAACGAAGCTTTCCGTCCTGCCAATTCAACAGCCATTGCTTTTTACAGCAAGGAAGAAAACAGAACAAGATCTTATTCACTAAACAGGCTGGCCATTAATTTAGGTTGGGCTGTTGGCAGTGGTTTGGGTGGATTGATTGCACATTTCAATTATGAACTGTTGTTCTGGATCGATGGTATCACAAATATCTCAGCAGCATTGCTGTTGTATCAATTGCTGAAACCGCCGGTACAGGAAAGAAAAAAAGAAACCGTTGCCGCTGCAACAGTAAAAGTTCTTTCTGCTTACAAAGACAAAGTTTATCTATGGTTTATTTTCTGTTCCTTTTTATTTGCAGCCAGTTTCTTTCAGATATTTACCAACCTTTCTGTTTACTTTAAAAAAGAACGTGGTTTTTCTGAACCGTTTATCGGCTTGCTTATGGCTGCCAACGGAATCTTTATTGTGTTAACGGAGATGGCATTGATCTATCGCCTGGAAAAAAGAAAAACACCTTTACTGTTTGTGGTGTTGGGTGTGTTGCTTACAGCCATTTCTTTCCTCCTGTTGAATTTTATCAACATTAATCATTTCATGGCAATGCTGATTATCCTGTTCATTACCGTTGGTGAAATGTTGTCGATGCCATTTATGAACAGTTTCTGGATCAGCAGGAGCGATCACAGTAACCGTGGACAATATGCTGCGTTGTATACAATGGCATGGTCGGCTGCACAAACTTTTGGGCCCATGTTCGGTGCAAGAATTGCAGATCAATCAGGATTCAATGTTTTATGGTGGATCGTTGGTGCTGTATGCATGCTTTCTGTGATTGGTTTCAACCTGTTACGTAAACAACAAACAGCAGTTAAACCAGTAGCATTAAATCAGCAGGAAAAAATTATGGAAGATGAAGTTGCTGCTGCACAGGACATTGCCGGTTGAGTTTCATATAATCACATAAAACAAGAAGCCGCATTAATGATGCGGCTTTTTTCTTTGTGCAAACGGTTGTTTTCAGCTTTCATCTCTGATTAGCTTATTTTCAAGGCTAAAAGCAATTGCATGCAGCAACAAACAATACAGATGGTTATGCCAAAAAAGGAAACAAACCTCATCCCGATGGTTATTATTTGCGCCCTGTTTTTTATTTTCGGATTTGTTTCGTGGATCAACGCTATCCTTATTCCTTATTTTAAAATAGCTTGTGAGCTAACGAACTTTGAGTCTTACCTTGTTGCATTTGCGTTTTATATTTCCTATTTGGTAATGTCGGTTCCATCATCCTTCCTGTTAAAAAAAATAGGATTCAAAAAAGGTATCATGGTGGGTTTTTGGGTAATGGCGGCAGGAGCGTTTATTTTTTTGCCGGCAGCCCTGAGCAGAACCTATGAGATATTTCTTATCGGATTGTTTACCATTGGTACAGGACTTTCCATTCTTCAAACAGCAGCCAATCCTTATATTACTGTTTTAGGTCCTAAAGAAAGTGCGGCGCAGCGCATCAGCATTATGGGCATATGTAATAAGGGCGCAGGTATTTTGGCTCCGCTGCTGTTTGCCGCGGTAGTATTAAAAGCAACAGATACGGAATTGTTCAACGCCATAGGCACGATGAGTGAAATGGAAAAAAGTGCC
>JAKFDY010000047.1:0-3228 GCA_036675885.1 Lacibacter sp.
ATTGCAAAGCATCCATGTTTATCTCTCTGTGGACTACACCGAATTGCAGGCCTGCGGCAAGCAGGTGGTTTCCACTCCTGTCGAGGTGAAAATTGTAGCTCGAAGCGAAGGATATGCCTTGTGAAGTGAGTTCGCGATTAGGGCCTGCTTCATCGGAAAAGACGGTCGCACCGAATCCGCCGAGATGTTTACTTCGCACACCCTGCTGAATGATTGGATGAAGCGCGCTCACTTGAAAAGTGCGAAATGGCAGGTTGACGCCCGCCCATTGACTGCGGTAGTTCATTCCAATTACCACATCCTTTTCAAGACCTGACAGAGCGGGATTAAGGTAAAGCGAACTGCTGTAAAATTGCGAGAATACCGGATCCTGCGCTTGTGCGAATGCAACGCAGCCAAAGTTCAAAATCAATATAGCAAGCAGTCTTCGCATTAATGAACGATCGTGATTACGCCTTTTCTTTCGAACGGTCTTCCTGTTTTATCGAGTCCTGTTAAACGGTAAGGATAGGTTCCAGTGCTGAGTCTCCTTCCTTGTCCATCCCAACCGTTGACTTTCATCTCATCCAACGAATTTGTCTCAAACACGAGATCACCCCAACGATTGAAGACTTGAAAATGAAAATCTTCCGCGGCGAGACGGTCTCCAAAGATCATTACCTTTCGGTTTTCAGGTCGGGATGCATTGGGTGAAAGCGCTGTTGAGAGATAGAAATCGGATGACGCCCACTGCTCATAGGTCTCACCCAGCATGATAATGGGTGTTGACACCTGAACTTGCGTGGTGACCTTATTGGATTCGTCAGCCCGCGACACGTACCGAATCGCTTTGAAAGGTTCGTCCCAGGTGAAGCCGCCAACGAGAACAACCGCTTCGGTATTTTCAAAATGGGACGGTTCATAATGCAACGCGACAGCCGAGCTGCCAAATTCGCCCCGGATGTTTTGCCTTCGCCAGTACAAGGCGTTCTTCACAATAACTCCGTCCATCACAATGGCAGGCGCATTTTCATTTGGTGCTGCTTTGTCTTTTGTAAGATTTGCCAGGCGCAAATTATTTACACGAATCGCTTCAAGGTTGCCCATGTTTTCTTCTGAAGAAATAAAAGCAACCAGCAACGGACGGCCTTCGTTGGTTTGACCATACTGTTGGAGCTTTACTGTTTTTGGCGCATTCGCCGCTACATGCTGAAAATAGCTCACCACTTTCCAATGCGGTGTGTAACGTGTGCCGATCTTATAACCAAGAAACTGTTCAGGACTTTGCACTTGCGCCATTGCTGTTACGGATATGCACAGTGCAATTAACAGGGAAAGATTTTTTCTCATACGTTGAATTATGGTTGCAAATTTAAAAAAGCGACCAACATCGAGTCAGCCGCTTATCATACAGTTGGTTTAATTTATACCTAAGATAAGCGGAGTTAAGCAGTAAAAAATTAATTTCGGTAAAATTAAGTTCATGAGAAAACTGGTTGTCTTACTTCTGTTGGTTGCCTCCCTTCCGTTACTGGCGCAATACAATCCTTATAACTATACCATTGAAAAGAATACAAGCGGAGGAAAAGCTGCTGTTGTGAGTGCACACCCGCTTGCAAGCAAAGTAGGTGTAGCAATCATGAAGAAAGGTGGTAATGCGTTTGATGCGGCTATTGCTACACAGTTGGCATTGGCTGTTGTTTATCCCGGTGCCGGCAATATTGGAGGAGGTGGTTTTCTGGTTGCAGTTACAAATAAAGGTGGGCAAATCGCTCTCGATTACCGGGAAAAAGCACCGGGTTCTGCAAACAGGGACATGTACATCGATAAAGATGGGAATGCACAAACCAACCTCAGTCAGAATGGCCACTTAGCATCAGGTGTGCCGGGTACTGTTGCAGGTTTATTTTCTGCACACGCTTATGCCAAACTTCCATTTAAACAATTAATTCAGCCGGCCATTGATCTTGCAGAAAAAGGATTTGTGATTACAGAAGCAGAAGCAAAAAGTTTAAATAATACAATGGGTGAGTTTGTACGCTACAGTACAAAGCCAAGTGCCTTTATTAAATATGGTGGATGGGAAGCTGGTGATACATTAATACAAAAAGAGTTAGCCAAAACACTCAAACGTATCCGTGATAATGGGCAAAAAGGATTTTACGAAGGTGAAACCGCAAGGTTGATTGTTGAAGAAATGAAACGTGGAGCTGGCCTTATTACTTTAGCCGATCTTAAGAATTATAAAACAGCCAAACGTGTTGCAATGGTATCGACGTATAAAGATTATACGATTGTGGGTATGCCATTGGTAAGCAGCGGTGGTATTTTAATTCAACAGATGATGGGCATGGTGGAGAACAGGAATATTGGTCAATATGGTTTTCATTCCTGGCAGGCGGTGCAATTAATGATTGAGGCAGAACGCAGGGCTTATGCAGATCGTGCAGAATTTTTAGGCGATAAAGATTTTATAAAAGTGCCGGTAAAAAAACTCACCTCACCTGCTTACTTACAGCAACGCATGAGCGATTTTGAACCGGGCAAAGCCGGCAACAGTAAAACAACAAATCATGGCAATATAAATCCTGAGAGTGAAGAAACCACTCATCTTTCAGTTTATGATGCAATGGGAAATGCAGTTTCAGTTACAACAACACTAAATGGTGGTTATGGCAGCAGAACAGTTGTTGCTGGTGCCGGTTTTATATTGAATAATGAAATGGATGATTTCAGTATTAAACCAGGCGTACCAAATATGTATGGAGCCTTGGGCACAGAAGCCAATGCCATTGCTCCCAACAAACGCATGCTGAGTTCGATGACACCGACGATTGTTTTGAAGAATGGCAAACCATTTCTTGTAATTGGTTCTCCCGGTGGAACAACTATTCCCACGCAAGTGTACCAAGTGCTTTTAAATACAATTGAATTTAACCTCAGCCTTGAAGATGCAGTATGGAAACCACGCTTCCATCATCAATGGTTGCCCGATGTGCTGTATGTTGAGAAAGAATTCCCAATGGAGTTAAGAACAAAACTGGAAGAGATGGGCTATAAAATTGTTGAGCGTGGAAGCATTGGTCGTTTTGAAGCCATTAAGGTTGTAAACGGAGTTGTGGAAGCTGTTGCCGATAACCGGGGCGATGATCATGCAGAAGGATACTAGTAAGTACGAAGTACAAAGTTGGAAGTACGAAGTAAGTGAAAAACAAGTCACAAGAGACAAGGAACAAGAAAAATCCAAAA
>JAKFDY010000048.1:0-6219 GCA_036675885.1 Lacibacter sp.
CCCAACCGTTGCCACAGCTCCTCTGCAATATGCGGCGCATAAGGTGTTAACAGCACCAGTATATTTTCCAGTATCTCTTTTTTATGGCATTGCAAATCGGACAGTTCGTTTACCGCGATCATAAACGCGCTCACGGCCGTATTGAAAGAAAAACGTTCGGTGTCTTCTTCTACTTTTTTTATGGTGCGGTGCAGTGTCTTCAATTCTTCAGTAGTAGGTTGTTCTTCTGTCCAAACTTTCCCCTTCTGCTCATCATAAAACAAGCGCCATAATTTTTTCAGGAAACGGTGTACGCCTTCAATACCCTTGGTATCCCAGGGCTTGCTTTGCTCTACCGGGCCCAGGAACATTTCATACATGCGGAAGGTATCGGCACCATATTTATTGACCAAGTCATCGGGGTTAACTACATTAAAATAGCGTTTACTCATTTTTTCTATTTCGCTTCCACATATGTATTTGCCATCAGTATATTCGAATACTGAATTTTTATACTCAGGTTTTGACTTTCGGAAAGCGTCTATGTCTAATTCGGTTCCGTCCACAACACTAACATCAACGTGAATGGGGAGAATTTTAATTTCTAAAGAATTATCATCTTTAAATGCATCAAATTCATAACCATAGGTAGTGTTAATTCTTTCAAATATTTCTTTCGCTTCGTCAAATGAAATGTTTTTCCCGACATAATTATCATAAGTATTTTTAGAAGGGAAAATTTGGAAAGGAAAAAGTGTTACTGATGGATTATTTTTAGATGTTAATGTAAATCGATATACAAACCTGCTGCTCCCCTGTATCATCCCCTGGTTCAGCAATTTTTTAAATGGTTCCTTAAACCCGATATAACCCAGGTCGTATAAAGCTTTTGTCCACATGCGGCTGTACAGCAAATGCCCCACGGCATGTTCGGTGCCGCCGATGTACAGGTCTACCTGGTTCCAATAATCAGATACTTTGCGATCACAAAATGTTTCAGCATTATGCGGATCCATATAGCGCAGAAAATACCAACTGCTTCCAGCATAGCCGGGCATGGTATTCGTTTCTAATTCTTTCGCTACCCATTCAGGAATATTTGCCAACGGACCTTCACCTTCAGGACCGGGAGAATAACTATCCACTTCAGGTAACAGCAATGGCAATTCAGTTTCACTCAACGCATAAGCTGTTCCCTGCCCGACTCCGTCATTCAGGCGGGCATTCTTCCATTGAATAGGAAATGGTTCGCCCCAATAACGCTGACGGCTGAACGCTGCATCACGCATTCTGAAATTTACTTTCCTCACTCCAATTCCTAACTCCTCCAACTTACCAATTACTATTTCACTGGCTTCTCGCATGAGTGTGCCGTTTAAGAAACCACTGTTCTCCAGTATGGCATCTTTTGTTGCGTTTGCATCTTCACCATTAAAATGTTTCCCAATAATATTGGTGATGGGGATATTAAAATGCTGTGTAAACTTGAAATCACGTTCATCGCCACAAGGCACAGCCATAATTGCACCTGTACCATAACCAGCCAATACATATTCACTTATCCAGATCGGAATTTCTCTTCCATCAAAAGGATTCACGGCATAAGCTCCGGTGAACACACCACTGATCTTTTTCTCAGCTTGCCGTTCACGCTCACTGCGGCTTTTTACATAAGCAATGTATTCATCAACAGCTGCTGTTTGTTCAGCAGATTTTATTTGATCAACCAAATCCAGTTCTGGGGCAATCACCATAAAATCAACACCAAAGATGGTATCGGGTCTTGTCGTGTAAACCCTGAGTTGCTGTTCATGGTCTTTTATTGCGAAATCAATTTCAGCGCCGCTTGATTTACCAATCCAGTTCGTTTGCATTTCTTTCATGCTTTCACTGAATTCAATGCGCTCCAATCCTTCCAGTAAACGATCTGCATATTCAGTAATACGTAAATACCATTGACGCAATTTCTTTTTCACTACCGGGTGACCACCACGTTCGCTTACACCATTCACCACTTCATCGTTCGCCAACACTGTTCCCAATGCTTCGCACCAATTCACTTCACCATAGCCGCAATACGCCAAACGATATTGCATGAGGATGTCCTGTTGCGTTTTTTCAGCAAATGATTTCCACTCTTCTGCAGTAAACGAAGTAATCGGGAATTGGGAATTCGGAATTGGGTGGCTGGCATTACCTTCTGCTTCAAACGATGCAATCAACACATCGATCTTTTCAGCTCTGTTTGCTTTACGGTTGTAAAAACTTTTGAAGAGTTGCAAGAATATCCATTGTGTCCATTTATAATAACCGGGATCGCAGGTGCGCACTTCACGGTCCCAATCATAACAGAAGCCGATATTATCTAACTGGCGGCGGAAATTATTAATGTTCTGATCGGTACTAACGGCCGGGTGTACCCCATGCTCAATAGCATATTGCTCGGCCGGCAAACCAAATGCATCGTAACCCATCGGGTGCAATACATTAAACCCTTTCAGGCGTTTGAAGCGGCTGTAAATATCGCTGGCAATATAACCCAGCGGATGACCCACATGCAATCCCGCACCACTTGGGTAGGGAAACATATCCAACACATAAAATTTCGGCTTCTCACTTTTGTTTGAAACCTTGTAGGCATTTGTATTGATCCATTGCTGTTGCCATTTCTTCTCAATTTCTCTAAACTTATATTCCATGTACCGTTCCGGTTAGTTTTTATTTTGTAATCGACTGTTGCTAATTCTATTTAACTGTTGTTGCCACGCTCGCTTGTGCGTTCTTATTTCTATTCATCAAAAGCCCCTTTCTCCTTCTCTTTCCCCGAAGGAGAAAGAGCGGTGCTTCAGATCTTTTTTCTTCATTCGATTCTTCCACTTCAGCTTATCAATTTTATTCATCCTTTTTTATGCAACAAACAACTGTTGAATAACTATTCAAATGATGAAATGCTTAATTACTGATGCATCATCTTTATAATGAAGCCCGGCCTCCCTCTCTACTGGAGAGGGAACGAGGGAGAGGCTGCTTTGTGAAAGAACACATAAAAAATCATCTCCCCTCTACATTTCTGCACCACTTGCAAAATAAGTGCAGAACACCCTCGTTAAAGGGCAACAAAATTAAGGATTACGGGGCTTGTGCAGGATAAATCTGCTAAATTTGCCCACATCCTGTGTAGGGCAGGATTTTTCATTTTTTCGAACTTACATTAAATCAACCAGGCATGGCGCAACAACCGAACAAAGCATCAATGAAACGATCCAAACCATCGTACCTCTACAGTATCATTGGTGTGGCACTGGTGCTCTTCATCCTCGGTGTTTTAGGATGGATCTTTTTAAATTTTCAGAAAGTGGGTACTACCCTGCGTGAAAACATACAGTTTCATGCATGGCTGAGCACCACCAACAAAAAATCAATCGACAGTTTAACAACGTACGTGGCAGCACAGCCCTACGTAAAATCTTCGGCCTATATCAATAAAGAAATGGCGAAGGAAATTTATAATAAAGACGGCAACGAGAGCTGGGATAAGATCCTCGACGAAAATCCATTGCCTGAAAGTGTTGACTTTTTCGCTCATGCCAATTATGTGCAAAAAGACAGTCTTGATAAGATAACAACCGACCTGATGACCCGTTTCCCCGGTGTGATCAGTGAGGTGCAATACCCCAAAGCACTGGTGACAACCCTCAACGACAGGGCGCAGAAAGTGGGCATTGTGCTTTTAATTGTTGCCATTTTGCTGAGCGCCATTGTGATTGTATCGATTGATACTACCATACGTTTGGCCATGTTCAGCAACCGTTTTCTCATTAAAACCATGCAGATGGTAGGAGCCACCAGGGGCTTTATTGCAAAACCCATGAACATAAGGGCCATTATCAATGGGTTCATCAGTTCAGGCATTGCCATTGCAGCCATTTGGGCGGTTATTACCTGGGCCGAAAGCTATATCCCCGATATGAAGGCGCTGCGTGATCCTAAAATTTATATGATCCTGTTTGGTTCCATCATTGCCATTGGTGTGGGCATTTCGCTTTATAGCACTCACCGCAGTGTGATGAAGTATTTGCGGATGAAACTCGACGAGTTATACTAAGCCATTAGCCGGTAGTTTTTAGTGGATAGTAAAAACTACCGGCTAATGACTATCGGCTATCGACTAACAGCTTTTCCTTATATTGCACCCCTCAAAACAAGACTATGAGCCAGAAAAAAATAGCAACCATTTTTACCAAAGAGAATTACAAGTGGATGGCCATTGGGGCTGCCGTAATCATTCTTGGTTTTCTGTTGATGATTGGTGGTAAAAGTGCCGACCCGAATGTGTTTAATAAAGATGAAGTGTACAGCTTTCGTCGTATTACATTGGCTCCGCTCCTTATCATTGGTGGTTTAATCATTGAGATCTACGCCATCATGAAAAAGCCAAAAGACTAAAAGACATAATTTGAAGATGAGCCAATTCAAAAATTTGAAAATTGATTTCGAATTTTTGAATTGGCTTTTTCATTTTCAAATTTTCAAATTAATCAATTTTCAAATTTGCATTTGTGAATACAATTGAATCCATCATCATCGCCATTGTGGAAGGTTTAACCGAATACCTTCCTGTTTCTTCCACCGGCCACATGATCCTTGCAGAGCGGTTAATGAATGTACCTGCTGATAACTTTACGAAACTATTTACGGTTGCAATACAGCTTGGTGCCATCTTAAGCGTTGTTGTTCTGTATTGGAAAAAGTTTTTCGACTTTAAACGCTGGGAGTTTTATGCAAAGCTCATTGTTGCAGTAGTGCCTGCTTTGCTGCTGGGTTTTTTATTCAGTGACCAGATCGATGAACTGCTGGAAAGTCCGTTAACGGTTTCTATTACTTTATTGCTTGGGGGTATTATTCTGTTGTTCATTGATAATGTGTTCAGGCAACATACCATCAGCGAAGAAAAAGAAATTTCATTCAGCAAAGCTTTTATGATCGGCTTATGGCAATGTGTGGCGATGATACCCGGTGTAAGTCGCAGTGCAGCCAGTATCATTGGTGGTATGCAACAAAAACTTACACGACCCCTGGCAGCTGAGTTTTCTTTCTTTCTTGCAGTACCAACCATGGCAGCCGCAACGGGCTATTCATTGTTTCTGAAAGACTGGAATGAAAATGGTGTTGAAATGAAAGGTTATGATCTTATTCTCTCTTCTGCCCAATACACACAGGCATTTATTATTGGTAACGTAGTTGCCTTTGTTGTGGCGATGCTGGCAATCAAATTCTTCATTGGCTTTTTACAAAAGCATGGGTTCCGTTTGTTTGGCTGGTACAGAATTATTGCGGGTATTATCCTACTCATCCTGTTTATGACGGGTTACCTGAAATAGCATTTCGTTTAATTATCCTATTTTCATACAGGCAGTCTTTCCTGCCCCACTAAAACCATCTGTATGCAGACTGCATCAAAAAAAATTGTAAACGGCTGGGCCATGTACGACTGGGCCAATAGTGTTTACAATCTTGTGATTACAGCAACCATGTTCCCCGCTTATTACGAAGAAGTAACCAAAGGCGACTCCGGCACAGGCATGGTTCGTTTCCTTGGAAGAGATTTTGTAAACACAGCTTTGTATAATTATGCTTTAGGTGCTGCTTTTCTCATTGTAGCAATCGTGTCCCCTATCTTATCTTCTATTGCCGATTATAAAGGAAACAAGAAACATTTCATTCGCTTCTTTGCTACGCTTGGAAGTATTTCCTGCAGCATGCTCTTCTTGTTTAGAGGCGATAATCTTAACCTTGGTATCGGCATGATCATTCTTGCATGTATCGGTTACTGGGGCAGTCTTGTATTTTATAATTCTTACCTGCCCGAAATTGCTGCGGAAGAAGACAGAGACAGAATAAGTGCTAAAGGTTTCAGCATGGGTTATATCGGCAGTGTTATTTTGCAACTGGTTTGTTTTGTGTTGCTCTTTAAGAAAGAATGGTTTGGTTTTACAACAGCACAGGCTTTACGAACATCTTTTTTACTTGTTGGTGTGTGGTGGTTTTTATTTTCCCTGATACCATTGGCCATATTACCTATCAGTCCCAAAACTGAGCGAAAAAGCAAACATCATGTGCTGGCAAATGGTTTTCTTGAATTAAGAAAAGTATGGAGACAAGTTCAAAGTATGCCTGTATTGAAACGTTATCTTACTTCCTTTTTCTTTTACAATATGGGGGTGCAAACTGTCATGCTTG
>JAKFDY010000049.1:0-16518 GCA_036675885.1 Lacibacter sp.
TGGTGCATTGCTGTTTGGACGTCTTGGTGATCTTATTGGTCGCAAGTACACTTTCCTGTTAACGCTTGTGCTCATGGGCAGTGCTACCTTTTTAATTGGTCTTGTGCCCGGCTATAAATCAATAGGCGTATTAGCACCCATTCTTGTTTTATTACTTCGGTTGATACAAGGGTTAGCTCTTGGTGGAGAATATGGTGGTGCTGCTACTTACGTGGCCGAACATGCGCCGGCGAACAAACGTGGGCTTTATACAAGTTGGATACAAACCACTGCAACACTTGGTTTGTTTGTTGCATTAGGTGTTATCCTGCTCGTAAAATCGAGCATGAGTAACGAAGCATTTGATGAAGAGTGGGGCGGATGGCGTTACCCGTTCTGGTTATCAATTCTGTTAGTGGGTGTTTCTATTTACATACGAATGAAGATGAAAGAATCTCCTTTGTTTGCTAAACTGAAACATGAAGGAAAAACATCTGTCAATCCATTAAAAGAAAGTTTCAGCCATAAAGCAAATTTCAAAATGGTATTACTGGCGTTGTTTGGTGCAGTAATGGGGCAGGGTGTTATCTGGTACACCGGCCAGTTTTATGCGCAGAATTTTTTAGAAACAAAAGTGATGATTGAATTCGGGCAAAGCCGAACGATCCTGCTTTGGGCCATATTATTTGCAACACCCTTCTTTGTTTTCTTTGGCTGGTTGAGTGATAAGATCGGGCGTAAATGGATCATGCTGATTGGCATGTTGCTGGGCGTGTTGTTCTATCGGCCTGTTTACAGCTGTTTTCTAGCCAGTGTTGATCCCGATAAAATTGAGGCAACAGATTTAACTGCAACTGCAGCTCCAAAAGTTATAACAGAACTTTCAGGTGCTGATTCGCTTCGCACAACAAGCACTTCTTATACATCAGCAAATGGTTGGGCTTATACAGTTGTATCGAAAGAAACCATGAAACAAGATGGTTCAGTTACATCTCCGCAGGTACAGTATAAGGACCGTGTGTTACCAACTTCCGTTTTCTGGAAATTTGTATGGCTGGTGTTTATCCAGATATTTTTTGTAACAATGGTGTATGGTCCTGTGGCAGCATTTCTTGTTGAGTTATTTCCAACAAAGATCCGTTACACTTCCATGTCGTTGCCTTATCATATCGGTAATGGCGTATTTGGTGGATTGGTACCATTCATCGGGTTATTGCTCACCACTTCTTTTCCTTCTGATCCGTTGGTAGGGTTGTGGTATCCAATTATTGTAGCTGCATTGTGTTTTGTAATTGGCGCCTTATATCTGAATAATAAAATTGATCCAAACGTAAACGATTAAACTATGAACAAATTAAAACGATATGCAGGTGTTGTATGGATGATAGCAGGGCCGTTAATTTTTATTTTGCTGTTGATGGCTGCCTGGTATAATATTGACAGTGCTGGTACAAAAGACATCAATAAACCAATTCCCTGGATCATTATCATTGCAATTTTTTCGCCGATTGTTGTTGGGTTGGTGATTTTTGGCTGGTATGCGCTCAAAGGCGAGTATGATCATTTGCCGGAGGATTCAACCGAGATTGAATAGAACAGAAATTTAAATTTTGTTGTAAATAAAGAAGCACAGAAAGTTGATCACTTGTTCAACGTTCTGTGCTTCTCTCGTTTTACTGTAAAGCTTATTCAATTCTGAACGATATTTTGCACACGCACCCAAAAGTGGTTACGTTGCCATCTTTTACATGGGCTTTAATATCCTGCACATAAACGGAATCAATATTCCGCACAGTCTTCGATGCTTCGGCCACTGCCTGGCGAATAGCATCATCAATTCCTTTTTCTGACGAAGCAATCACTTCAATTATTTTTACAATTGGCATAACTGTAAGTTTTTTGATGTTTAGAAAATGGTTTGCAGCAATAAGATAAGTAAACTGAACGGCAAATGCAATGCCGTTATTAATCTCTGAACTCCTGCGAGATCATCAGCCCGGATTTTCCGCCGTCAACAATGCCAATACCAACTCTTCCAAATGATTTGTTGAGTATAGCTGCACGATGACTGGGAGAGTTCATTAACCCTCTATGTGCTTTTGCAAGTGTGGAAGCATATGCAAGATTTTCTCCCGCTTTTTTGTAGTTTATACCTGCGTTCTTCATCCGGTAAAAAGGATCTTTTCCTTCAGGCGTTATATGTGAGAAGTAGCCTCTCTTCAACATGTCTGATGAGTGAGCCCTTGCTACTTTTTTTAATTGCTCATCGGCAACAAGTGATTTTAATCCTTTTTTCTTTCGCTCCGCATTTACCAACTGCAG
This sequence comes from Lacibacter sp., assembly GCA_036675885.1. Taxonomy (GTDB): domain Bacteria; phylum Bacteroidota; class Bacteroidia; order Chitinophagales; family Chitinophagaceae; genus Lacibacter. Next base: position 2,302 of record JAKFDY010000049.1, read on the forward strand.
CATCTGCTGTTCAAGATCGGGCCTTATGCTGTAATAATCTGTTGCATAAACTTCCGGCTCCGGTTTTCCATTGGAATGGGCAACATCAAATGTTTTTTCAAGCAGCGGGGTTATTTGCTTCTCTGCTATTGTACTATAAGGTGAAAGCATGGCGGCCACTTCACTTTTTTCTGCTTCTGCACTAATACTGTCGATCACCGAAAAACTAAGAAGCCTTGCTGTAACAGCGCTTAACACAATACCCAACACGAGGCCGGGAATAATTCCACTCATCCTGTCGAGAAGATGAATTTTATTTTCTGTATCGGTTGCATTCATCAATATGCGTTGCAGCACTGACAGAATCACATAAACAACGATAAAGCCGGTGATTAAACTTAATGGAAGATACCAATCTGTTAATGCAGGTAATTCCCGAACAACTTCTTCCATAGTGTTTGTATAAAGAAGAATACCGGCAATAACAGCTGCCGACCATTTAAACAGTTCCAATATAAAACGTAAAGCGCCAGACCGGTAGCCGATAAAAGTTGCCAGCAATATAAGTAGTACGAGAAAAATGTCGACTGTGTTCATATGTAAGTTACTATACTGAAAAAGCGGAGACCAAACATTATATGAAAGATCTCCGCTGTTATTTAACGTTCAGGCTTGTTTAATAATTATAATTGCGGCCTTGTTTTTTGTCAATTGAGCGGCCAATAGCCCAACCGCCACCTGCTCCTAATACACCACCAACCAATACGCCGGCTACACGGTTACGTTTACTTACCACGCCACCAATAACGGCACCACTGGCACCACCAATTACAGCACCTTTTGTAGCGTTAGTCCATTTCTTTTTCGCAGGTCGTGTGTTTGTAACAACAGCAGGCGATGTGTTAGCTGCAGTTTGTCTGCGCTCTACGTAGCGAACGGTAGTCGCTTCTTTCATCTTTTTCATTTCCTGTTGTTCTTTCCATTCCTGGAAAGCTGCAAACTCGGCTGAATCAACAGCTGATAAAACTTTTGCCTGATCAGTTGTTGCTGTTTTTGTTTTGCACGATACAGTTACTATTGCAGCAATTGCTGCTACCGATAAAATTGTAAATATCTGTTTCATAATTTCTGGCTTTTCGGTGAAAAAATATTGTTTCATCTTATGCACAGATAGAAAGACCATGCCAGAAAAAAATAAAATTGTTAACGAAAATGAATAGTTCTGAAAAGATGCCTGAATTTCGGCTTATTTCCTGCAATTTCTTTTAACAAACCAGGATAACATTATACAGGAGAAGTATCGCTTGCTCTTGGGTGGGGAAGAGTATATGTTAATGATTTGTAAACAAACTGATCAGATATGAAATGCAGCCGCTAATGTGCAGCCTTTACCGGGAGCAGATTCAAGTTTCATGTGACCGTTATATATCAATAAACGACTTTGAATATTCCTGAAACCCAAACCGGTTTTCAATTTGCTGTTATCAAACCCCTTTCCATCATCGTTCAATTTTATATGCACAAGATCGTCCTCAGAATATAAGTTGATGGTTACACGGGTTGCCTCAGCATATTTAATAATGTTGTTCAGTTGTTCCTGCACCACACGATAAATCATCAGTTTCTGCTCATCGTTGAGTCTTGTTTCGTCAAGCCCGGTTGCAGTTAAACTGAAGCTTAGTTTTTTTATACGGTTGATATTGGAAATAAGTCGGTCGAGAGATTGCTCCAACGTCATTAATGAAAAAGCAGGAGGTTTCATTGTGGCAGAAAGTAAACGTATCTCCTGTTGTACTTCACTCACCATTTTTTTTGCTTCATTGATCATTGATACATTATTGTCAATTTTTACTTTTGTATTGCTGAGGTAAAGATTAATGACGGTAAGTATCTGAGAGATGTTGTCGTGTAATTCCTGCGCCCACCTGTTACGTTCGTTCTCCTGTGCTTTAATGATGGTACTGGCAAGCATTTGTTTATGCTTCAGCCGCTGCATATAGTGCTCTGCCTGAAGATTGCGTAGTTGAGAGATGTCTTGTATTTCCCCAATGAGACGATGGATAATTCCCTGCTTATTCCTGATAAGAAATAAGCTGCTCATTACGGTATAATAGTTGTTGTCTGAGCCCAGTATTTTATATTCAGTTGTCCATACATCCCGGGCTGATAGAACAGCTGCATCATATTCGTTTCGCACCCTTTCACGATCATCTTTGTGTATCAGCTCCAGGAAAAGGGAAAAAAAATCAGGGACCGTATTATGTTTGCCGGGAAAAAAGAATTTCATTTTGTCATTGATCTGTGCTTTTTTTAATTCAATATCAAAGTCTATCATGCCACCACGAATTGCTACATTTAATGCATCTATTTTCTGTTTGAGTGAACATTTTTGTTTGTCTGATTTGCGCAAGCGGTTATATAACCTATGGCTAACCAGGAAAAATAAAAGACCTGAAAGCATAACAAAGGCCAGCCCTTTTATATTTTGAAGTTGTTCCAGTAAATGATTGTTGTTATTGGCTATTTGCATAACAACAGCATCACTACACAGTATCCATAGGGCACTAATGATTAAATATATTGCTGTTATTATGATGGCTGGCGGGCATCGGGATAACCCGGATTTAAATTTTAACAGGTTGCTGGAGGGAAACATGGCAGTGTTTTTTGTAGTAACGACAAACATAAATTCCGGTGAATATGGTTGCAATGAGAATTGTTTGTCCTTTTACTGATCATTGTCATTGATAGATTGTGTTTGTAAGGTAAGAGTCCCGAAAATTGGCAATGATCACTGCCGCAAGAATCAGAAATGGCGAATGCAATGAGTGGAAAATAAACAGAATAATTATTCAGAAATAATAATCTTCTGTTGAATGGTTTGTGAACCGGCCATGATGCGGAGAATATACACACCCGGTTGCCACGCTGCTTTCCTGTTAAGTTTAATATGGCTGGTGCCTTTTGTAAGTTTCTGTTGTTGCTGGTCAACAATTTTTCCTGACATATGAATGAGTTGAATATCGGCCAGTTCATTTTTTGGCAACGTTACATACAGGTTCATGCTGCTGCCGGTTACAGGGTTGGGATTTACTTTTAACTGCAGCGTACTTGTGATGCCTGTTTTTACGGAAAGAACTTCGCTGTAATAAGTACGTCCGTCTTTATCTGTAATTTTTAAACGATAAAAGTATAGATCTTCCTGTGATGCATTCTTATCTGTGTAACGATGATCTGTAACGTTATTTTCCCGGATGTTTGCAATACTGTAAAAACCTGAACGTTCAGTTCTTCTTTCAACTGTAACGGAAGCCACCTGCTCATGATTGAGTAATTGCCATGATAACAGGGGAAGTGTATTTTGTAATTGGATGTTGAATGATTTAATGGAGGAATTTAATATGCTGCAATTATCAACAGCAGTTATCACAATAGTATCCCGTCCGTTTTCACCACAGCCGCTTAATAATTCCTGTGTTACAATATAAGTTCCGGCACCGTCAACTGTTATTGATGTTCCGGTAGTTGAGCTGGTGATGATTCCATCAGGCGTGCTCCAGTGATAGGTTGATGTAGATAATGGATTTAATACGTTGAGTGTGGAAATTGTATGCGTTGGGCACTGGATAGGAAAATCAGCGGTGGTTGCCAGGTCAGCAACTGAACGAAAGTAAAAAGGACTTACAAAATCTGATATAGTTGCTGTAAAAGAAGTTGATGTTCTTGTTTTGGTCAATACTTTTCCAAATGCAAGATTACACATTGATCCGTTTGTAAACGTCATTGGATCGAGACCAAGCTTACTGAGGTTTACACCAAACTCCATGAACTGAATTGCATCATAATCGCTCACATGCACATTGCCTGTATTAAAATTTCCAAACGGCCCCGACCATGTTGAAACAGAATTTTGTAATCCCTGGTAAAAAGTGCCACCGTTGTTTGGAACAATACCGGCATAACCATGCGTAGCATTTGTACCATCTCCATCAAAAGTTCCTGTCCAGTCGAATGCCCCCGGTGATACAGTTGTAAGATCGGTCTTCTTCACCCACACCCTTGCTTCAATAAAATTCAAACCGGCATTACCATATTCTGCAGTGAAGATAATATCGCCTAATTGTGTGATGTTTCCTGAAGCATCAAAATTCCAGGTGGTATGTCCGAAATCAGGTCCGTAGTTTTCAAACGTCCTTGTGGTGCCGTTAAAACTGATATCGGTTTGGTATAATTCAAAATCAAAATAACGGTCACCGTTTGTTCCCAATATACCTACTGCTCCAAAAAACCATAGTGAGTCGGTAGGGTTTGTACCATCTCTGCGAACATGAAGATAAACTTCACTGATATCGTTTTTTGAAAGCACGGGTGAAATGGCTGTTGACCATAGCTGCGGACTTTGCGCATTCTTATTTCCTCCTGCAAAACTTGTGGTGTCAGTACCACGATAATCACGCACATAAGAAGCATCATATAAAATGCGTCCTCCAATTGTGCTTAATACCGGATAACGCATGCCACGTGCAAACGCATAACCTTTTGATGCGGGATTTGTTGTGTATGCACTTACAATGGCTGCAGCTCCGGTTGTATCAATAATGCGGATGCCATTACCGGTTGTGATATCTCTGAACCAATCATCGTTGTCGGCTAAAACAGATCCATTGAAAAAATTTGCACGTAAATCAGCATCCAAACCAAAGTTTGCCCTTATTACCGGGGAGGTAATTTGCGCACTCAGAAATAGAGGTAAAAGAAGAACAATATAGAATATGTGTTTCTTCAAAGGGAATCGGATTTGGATACAGGTAAAGTTACGATACTGTTTGCGCAGAGCATACTTAGGAGTACTACTTATTCCGACTTTTTTGCCACACTAATGGTTTTTACATAGGAGGGGGTAAACGTAACTCACAGAGGGGCTAAAGATCGTACTACAGATCACTTGCTTTGTATCGACAAAATGATGCGAACGGCATGTTCTCTCGAATTTTCAATAAAGAGGCGGGAAGTGTTCATGCCACCACAAATAACACCTGCGAGGTAGATGTTGGGCACATTTGTTTCATGTGTTTCTTCATTGTAATCGGGCTTTTTGACATCGTCGTTTGACAAAGCAATGCCCATTTTTTCTAAAAAACTTAAGTTGGGTTGATAACCGGTTGCAGCAATCACCCAATCGTTTTCAATTGTTTTGATGCCGGCAGCTGTTTGAATAATTACTTCGTGTTCTTTTATTTCAATGATCGATGATTCGTAATAAGCGTTGATGGAACCTTCTTCAATACGGTTCACCACATCTGGACGCACCCAATACTTTACACGTTCGCCTACTTCTTTTTCCCGGATCACCATTGTTACATCGGCACCTTTGCGCCATGTTTCCAACGCAGCATCAACAGCTGAATTATTTGCACCAACAACAATTACTTTTTGAAATGCATAGAAGTGCGGGTCTTTATAGTAGTGTGTAACTTTTGGTAAGTCTTCACCTTTTACATTGAGTAAGTACGGGATATCATAAAAGCCTGAAGCAATAATGATATGATCGGCCGTATAATTTTGTTTTGCTGTTTGGATGTTGAATTTGTTTGCCGTGTGTTCAACATTATTCACTTCTTCAAACAAATGGATGTTGAGTTTATAAGCAACAGTAACTCTTCTGTAATATTCCAATGCTTCTGCTCTTGTTGGTTTTGCATTTACCGAAACAAACGGTACATCACCAATCTCCAATCGTTCTGATGTGGAGAAGAATGTCATGTTGGATGGATAGTTGTACAAGGAATTTACCAAACAACCTTTTTCTAAAATAAGATAGGGGATACCTGCTTTTTTCGCTTCAATGCCACAAGCCAAACCAATTGGGCCGCCGCCGATGATGATGATGGGGTAATGTGTTGTTTGCATGAGAGGCAAAGATAAGGAGGGAAGAGGCTAGGGTTGCCAATCCCATACTGCTAAAGCATTCTTGTCTTATAGTAATTGAAGACATAGTCCGTAGAATACAACAGCACCATAGGTGCATAATGTTAGTAGACATTACAACAATTGTTAAAGGCAGCTCCGTTGGAGCGATATGTTTCCTTCAACATGACGCTCCTACGGAGCTATCCTTCTTGTTTGAAATATTATTCTACTGATATGTACGCCCCGCCGGGGCTTATTACCTTAAGTAGTTGAACAGAGTGTAGCAAATAGTAATGCAGCAAAGCATATCTAAATTGTGGGCTGCTCAACTTTCGCTTCCCTTCTGCTGCCGCTATACAATTCATATTCCAGCAAACGGCAATCAATGGTGCTGTTATAAAATTCAATTCTGCGTTTGGCTTTTAGTCCGATCTTTTTTGCAAGCTCCATATTGCCAGTGAAGATGTAACCATAATAACCACCGCATTGCTGTTTCATAAAATCACCAATACGTGCATAGGTTGCTTCCAGTTCTTTGATGTCACCTAAACGTTCGCCATATTCAGGATTGATCATCATTACACCTTTTGCCTCAACAGGAACATTTGTCTTTGCAAAATCACATACATCAAACTCAATTAGTTTTTGTACTCCTGCAGCAACAGCATTCTTCTTTGCATTCTCAATTGCTTTCGGGCTATAATCAGTTGCAATAATTTTTAAACCCGGTACATCAATAATCTGTTCTTCCAGTAATGCATCTTCTTTCACATAAACAGTCTCATCGTAACCCTGCACATGCATGAATGCATAATTGGTGCGGTACAAACCCGGTCTGCGGTTCGTTGCGATCAATGCAGCTTCTATTGCCAGTGTACCCGAACCACACATGGGATTAATGAAAGGTGAAACACGATCCCACACCGTTGCATAAATGGTTGCTGACGCTAAACCTTCCAGCATTGGTGCAAGTCCGGGAATCTTTCTGTAACCATGCCTTGCCAGTGAATCACCTGATGTATCAATAAATACTTCTGCATCTTCATTCTTCCAGAACAAATGAATAACAGTGCCTGCTAACTCTGCACCTGTTGATGGTCTTGTACCCCGTTTATCTCTTATTCGATCAACAATGGCATCCTTCACCCGCAGGTTGGCAAACATGCTGTTGTTAATGGTTGGATTATTCACATTACTCGTCACCGAAAAAAAACCGGGATCAGGTAAAATATTTTCCCACTGAAAATCTTTCAGGTTCTTATAAATATCATCGCCATCATTTGCAGTGAACTGTTTTAAACTGTACAACACCTGGCTTGCACAACGCAGATTCAAATTGAGTTTAATGCAATCGTTGATGGTCCCCGTCAACTTTACACCGGTTACAAATGCTTCATCAACGGCAAAGCCCAACTCCTTCACTTCATTTTCAAGATAAGGAGCAATGCGTTTGTGGCAGGTGATGATGATGGAGGAGAGAGTAGTAAACGGGTTCATGAATAAAATTTAAGGAACAAGAAAGAAAAAGGCACAAGGAACAAGATGAAGACACAAGGCGCAAGGTACAAGGTGCAAGGTGCAAGGCTCAAGGGATGTCAGCATCAGTGCTTGTGCCTTGTTTTGTTTCTTGAACCTTGTGCCTTGTCGCTTTATTTAGCGACTGCAATTTTCACTTTCTTCCCTTTAATCTTTTGGTCTTTAATTAAATGAAGTGTGTGATTGGCTTTTATTTTCTTCACGGCAACAAAAGCAAAAAAATCTTTCACTTCAATCAAGCCGATATCTTCTTTTTTCAATTCGCCTTTGTTGCTGAGGAAGCCAACAATATCCACCTTGTTCACTTTGTCTTTTTTACCGGCTGCAATAAACAACGTACTCCATTTTGGTTTCTCCGGAATCTCTGCCGTTTCAGGTAATACAATCTGTTCTGCATCGGCAGGAATATAAGCAGGCAATTTTTCATCCGGACCAAGAATCACAATAGCAGTGCCGCTTGCATCCATACGTGCTGTTCGTCCGTTACGGTGCGTAAACGCATCTTCTGTATGTGGTAAATGATAATGAACAATGTAACGGATATTGGCAATATCCAAACCACGTGCAGCAAGATCGGTAGTTACAAGAATATTCGACGTGCCGTTTCTGAATTTACACAACGCTGCATCACGTTCCTGTTGTTCCATAGCACCGTGATAAAACACATTCAGAATATCACGTTCTTTCAACAGTTCGCTGGTGCGTTCTACTGATTCACGATGGTTGCAGAAAATGATGGTTGAACGGTTGCCCAACATACACACCAAACGAAACAACGTTTCGAGTTTATCTTTTTCGGGACTAGGTAATACCTTAATGGCAAGTCCTGTATCAGAATCTTCATTGCCTGTAAGAAAATCCAGTTTCACCGGTTCATTCAAACCTACAAACGAAGGAATGTCTTCAAGGTTGGTGGCAGAAGTGAGCACTCTCTTTTTAATGGAAGGCAACGAACCAATAATGAACGACATTTCTTCCTGGAAACCCAGCTCCAGTGATTTATCAAATTCATCGAGCACCAATGTTTCAATACTTGCAACCATAATATTTCCACGGCGGATATGATCGGCCAACCGGCCGGGTGTACCAATAAGCAGGGCAGGTGCCTGCTTTAAGTTGTTTTCTTCGATCTCCCGTTTATGACCACCATAGCAACAGCTTACTTTCAGGTTGAGCTGCATGCTTTTAAACACATGTTCGATCTGGATGGCCAGTTCACGGGATGGCACAATAATGAGTGTTTTTGTTTGATTGCCTGCCGCCTGTAACTGTTCTACCAATGGTAACAGAAAGGCCAGTGTTTTACCCGATCCTGTTGCCGATAACAGGATGATGTCTTTCTCTGATGCCTGTGCTTCCATAGAAGCCACCTGCATTTCATTCAACGCTTTGATTTTTACGTTTGTCAGGGCCTCTTCCAGCCAAACCGGTTTCTTTTGCATAGCGGCGAAGGTAATCAATTGCAGGGGAGTGGGCGGTAAGGGTTGCCAACCTTTAAACGGCCGCCACTTTTATCGGTCAGTTTGCCAAAGGTTGGCAACCCTAGAAGCGTGAAAAAAAATGTTGGAATGGCGATGTGAGGCATAACCAAGGCAGAGAATTATTGATACACAGGCTTTGCTAACTGGGAGATGTTGCGTATAATAGCAGAAATATAAGTTACAAGCCATTTTATGAGAACCCTACTTTCCATAAGTTTCTTTTTTTGTTTGACAAGTTGCACTGAGCGAAACAGCGAATATAAAGCTGAGGAAACATCCAAAAAGGTTGACACAAATTTTCATTTAATCAATGCTTTTGGTACTGTTTCGGGCGACACATCAAAATTTATAGAACTTACCTGTGGACTTTACATTAACGATAAAGGCACACTTGCTTATAAAGCGGTTGACAATTCTTATGGTATGGACACAACAGGAAATGAAAAACCACTTGATGTTTATCTGACAACAATTTATGGTGCAGACTTGAGCGACACGATTCATTCTTCAGCATGACGTGTGCGGTTGGTATCATAAAATGAAAAAGCCTGCAACCTCAGAGGGACGTCATGTCGAGGATACGAGACCTACGACGAAAGACTGCTAAAATTCAATCGGAACGTATAATTTAGCATCTGCTATTACTTTGAGCAGCTGTTTATATGCAGGATTTTAAAAGGAAATACATTAACCTTAATTTTTTTGGAAAACTTTTTTTAGGCTTTGTTTTTATTGCATCACTTTTCCAGGTGTCGACAGGTGCTTACAAATTAGCATCTAAAAGTTACAAGGTAAACGAGGCTGATATTTACAAAGTTGATTCGTTCAGATTACAAGGCAAAGCATTTTATAACAGGGGAGGGAAGAGCGGCGCTCACTATTATGATTTCACTTCAACCAATGGTTATTCCTTTGCTATCGACAAGAAGGTGTATCCGGGCATTATTGATAAGAAAGAGTTTGATGATACTTTTAGCTACCATAATTTGAAATTTATTGCTTACTCAAATAAAAAGACAGTCGAATTGTATAAAAAAAGTAGCGAGCCAATTCATATTAATCTGCTTCAGATACAAGTAGGCGATAGAAAGTATATAAGCGTTGAGGGTATAAACGCTGGATATAGGTATAGAGTAATGCGAAACATACTTGGATGGATGTTTGTGTTTGGGTTTGTGATAATCCGATTTCTGCTAACAAGAAAAATATTTAAGTAACTTTTGAGTAAGGCCTTTTCATTTTCTAAAACTCACAATCGTTATCTTTGCTCCTCAATTTAAAAGCTGTATGAAATGAGCCATAAAAATTATCGAGTATTTTAACCAAGCGACGATGATAATTTTTATGGCGAATAACATCTGGCCATCAAATCAATAAAAATCGACAGATGAAAGAAGTATATATTATCTCCGCAGTTCGCACACCTATAGGCAGTTTCGGCGGAAGTTTAAAAAGTTTAACCGCTACACAGTTAGGAGCCATTGCCATTAAAGGTGCACTGCAAAAAGCAGGCGTAGATGCAGGCAAGGTTCAGGATGTTTTAATGGGTTGTGTGATTCAGGCCAATCTCGGTCAGGCACCAGCCCGACAAGCTGCAAAATTTGCCGGCTTACCCAACGAAGTAAATTGTACAACCGTAAATAAAGTATGTGCCAGTGGTATGAAAGCCATTGCACAAGCTGCACAAAGTATTATGCTCGGCGATGCAGATATTGTGATTGCAGGTGGAATGGAAAGCATGAGCAATGTGCCGTTTTATGTTGACAGTATGCGTTGGGGAAACAAATACGGCAATACAAGTTTTATCGACGGTTTGGCAAAAGATGGATTAACAGATGTGTACGATGGCAAGGCCATGGGCAACGCTGCTGAATTATGTGCAAAGGAATGTGGCATCAGCAGAGAAGACCAGGATGCATTTGCTGTTGAAAGTTATAAGCGCTCACAGGCAGCATGGGAAAAAGGTTTGTTCGATAACGAAATTGTGCCTGTTGAAATTCCGCAACGCAAGGGTGATCTTGTTGTGTTTGCAAAAGATGAAGAACCATACAATGTGAAGTTTGATAAAATAGCAACACTCAGTCCTGCCTTCCAGAAAGATGGAACAGTTACTGCAGCCAATGCAAGTACCATGAATGATGGTGCTGCAGCCTTGCTCTTAATGAGTAAAGAAAAAGCAGATGAACTGGGGTTAAAACCAATTGCAAAAATTAAATCATATGCCGATGCGGAGCAGGCGCCTGAATGGTTTACCACCACACCATCATTAGTAGTGCCAAAAGCTGTTGCCAAAGCCGGTTTGCAAATGAGCGATATTTCTTATTGGGAACTCAATGAAGCTTTTGCAGTTGTTGGTATTGAAAACAGCAAACGTATGCAACTCGATCCGGCAAAAGTAAATGTGCATGGTGGTGCAGTGTCGTTAGGTCATCCATTAGGTTGCAGCGGTGCACGGATTATTGTAACACTTATTAATGTATTAAAAGCGAATAATGCAAAGTATGGTGCGGCTGGTATTTGCAATGGTGGAGGTGGGGCGAGTGCGATGGTGATTGAAAATTGCACCCTTTCTGAGCTTCGCTCGTAACCTTCATTCTTCGGTTACCCTAAAGGGAGACTTGCTAAACACAGCCCTAACTTGTTTAACAGTAAGATTAAATAGAAAGCTCTCCGAACATCGGAAAGCTTTCTATTTGTAAGTAGTTATGCCTAGCGAGGGCTGTGCAATGGACTCTTTCCCTTTGGGAGAGTTGGAGAGGGTTTTTAATTTCCCGCCACTACTTTCACTACCCTGTACACAACTCTTGCACTTTCATTTGTTCTCATTTTACCGAACATATAGAGATTGTCGGGGAATACTGTTGCAGGGTCCCAGGGTGTAAGTAATGCATCCTGTAAGGTGCGGAACAGATCATACGAAATGGTATTAAACTTCATATCGCCGCCTGTTGGTGAGAGCACAGTTGCATTACCCCAGCCAACTTGTTTTGTTTGGTTTTTATCCATGGCCGATTGCAGAAAAGGTTTCCAGATCGTTTTTTCTGCATTAATAAAACTTCCGGGATTTTCAGAGAGGTGATAGTTCATTACCACATAATTAAAATCCTTTGCCGGGTTTACTCCTTTTGCTTCGGCCCAGTCTTCGCTATGTAAAAAGATCTGGCTGGTTACAGTTGTAAACGAATTTGTTTCCATCTGGCTGTAAGGAATTTTCGGAAATAGTTTTGATGGATTAAATGCATCGCCACTCCATGCGGAATCGATATTAGAAAATGTGTTGATGAATAAAAAGTTGGAAGAGTTGGGTAAATCGTAGCCACCAACTTTTTCAAACAATCCCCAGAAGTTCATCTTTTTTGCGTCAACAGCTTTTTGTGCCACTTTGCTCCAGTAGGTTGTTTCCCGTTTAATAAACTCTTCAATTTTATTAGCAGGAACATGGCGGTATTGATATACTGATACCTGTGCATGCAGTTGCTGCAAAGGAATTAGAAATGCAAACAGTAATAAACTGAATAAGATCTTTTTGTATATGGAAGAAATCTGTTTCATTGTATTGATTTTTAAAACAAGAAAGTTGTATTATAAAATACTTTTCATTATTTTGACCCAAGATCAGCACGCAGTGTCAGTAATTCGCTCCAGCGACTTTCAATTGCCTTAGCATAATCCAACAGGTAATAATTCCACGCACCTGCACCATGTACTTCATCAAAGCGTTCAGGCATTGGCTTGCGGAAGCCCGGGCTCAATTCTTTCAATCCATTTTTCAACCGGTTAACCGTTACAATTTGTGGCGGACCTGAAAAACTTACATTGTAAACGGCCACGCTTTCATTACTGGCTACCCATACTTTTCTTAATTTTCGTACCAGGTCATTGGCTTCCCTGATCATACCCGGTTTAATAAACATGTGTGTGATGATGATCTTATCACTGTAATCAGTAATGGCCACATTACTCAGTTCCGTATTGTAAACGGAGTAACCGGTGGTGCCACGGTCAAGAGTAAGTGGTGATACATTTTTTGCCCAGTCAAGGGTGTGTTCTGCACCCAGGTCACCACGCTTGTCAAACTGCTCCCAGCTCAATGGCCCCTCAGTTACATGAAAGCCGCCGGCATCGGGGCCGCTTTCAATTGAAAACACACGCCATTTCCAATCGCCTGTGTGATACTTCTGCGCATGCGACGCTAATGCTTTTTCAAACTCCAGTAATTTGTCTGTTTTGGGGAATACTCTGAATGTACTAACCACGTTGTTCTGGCTCATTCCAATCACAGGAACAAGCAGGCAGAGAAGAAAAATCTTTCTCATGTTTTGTTGTTTTAAAATTTGAGTAAAGTGAGGGTAGTGTTGAGATAGGATGGGAAGAAACATTAAGTTATAGCAATTCCCGGCCAAATCAAAGGAGAAAGATTTGCATATTTCGTAGAAATGAATAGTACAAAACCCCGGCTAACGGTAAGGGACAAGTTGTAAAAGGAAAAGCCGAAACAAAAGATACGAGGCACAAGGTACAAGGTTCAGGGAGCAAGGCACAAAAGAAAAATCCAGTGTCCAAAAAACAAAATCCAAAAAGAAAAGGCACAAGAAATAAAGCACAATGTACAAGACACAAGGAAGAAAAATCCAAAATCCAAAAACCACAATCCAAGGTACAAAGTGCAAGTCACTCATAACTCATCATTCATCACTCATTCTCATAACTTCTTTGCCACACACATCCAGTCCCAGGGATATGGCTCCGCCAGCCATTTGGGAGGGTTGTTGAATTCGGTTTTCCAGGTGTAGTTGATCTTTTCAACCCGGTCAACAGTAAAGCCATCAAGCTTCAGGAGTAGCTCCAGTTCTTCTTTCAGGTAATGCTTGGTGGGAACATTATCAATATCAGTAACACCTTGTTTGATGTTTTTTGCGAGGGCATAGGCTTTCTCAACCGATTCAATTTTTTCTTTATTGTCATCATCCACATTCCAGCGGTGTGCAATAATGTTGCTGTAGAGTTTTGATTCGAGTGATGGTACAACAAGGATCAATGTGCCGCCCTGGTTCAAACAAATATTGAGCGATTGGAAAAAGTTGATACGTTTTTTAAGATTGTCGGTGAGGATGGCGTTGATGCACACAGCCACATCGCAGGGGGTAACGGTTAACGTGTAAGCACTCATATCCATGCGTTGGTATTCTACATTTGGGTAGTCTTTACATTTTTCCTTCGCAATATCGAGATTAATGGTAGAAATATCTGTTGCCACCACATACTTGAATGCAGTTGCCAGTAAAGGAATCCATTTGCCAATGGCACAACC
>JAKFDY010000050.1:0-5480 GCA_036675885.1 Lacibacter sp.
AGTCTAATATGTGGAATTTTTATTTAACTCACTATATAGTTAATAACATAAAGTAGTTATTTAATAGATGAAAAACTAAATATTAAGGAGACCACTTATGGCACAGAAGAAAAAGAAAATTAACAAAGAACCGAAGCAGAAAGAATCAAGAGATTCTTCTGCAAAACATAAAGCAGGTACACAAGGCGGCAGATCATCTGTTGCGAAAGTTGCAGGTGGTAAACATAAACATCCGGGTGCAAGTCATCGTGGTGTTATTGAAATTACACGAAGCGGCATGGGCTATGTAACCGTTGTTGATATGGAGCGTGATGTAATTGTTCGTCCGCAGCATTTTAATACAGCATTGCATGGCGATACGGTTGAAGTGCAGATCACCAAGAGTGCTGGTGGGGGCGGAAGAACAGAAGGGGAGATCATCCGTATCATCGAACGGAAACAAACGCAGTTCATTGGCCGCATCAGCATACAAAAGAATTACAGCTTTTTTATTCCGGAAACAGACAGGCCAATGCCTGATCTATTCATTCCAACAGATAAACTGAATGGTGCAACGAATAATGATAAAGTTGTGGTGAAACTAACGGCATGGGATAAGGCCAAACGTATTCCTGAAGGAGAAGTGCTGGAACTTGTGAAACAGGAAGCGGAGAATGATATTGCCATGAAGCAGATATTGCTTGCTGCAGGTTTCAATTTAAGTTTTGATGAGGAAGTGATGGAGCAGGCTGAACGTTTTCCGGATGGCGTAAGTGCTGCAGAGGTAAAGAACCGAAGGGATTTTCGTGATGTGTTAACCTTTACCATCGATCCTGTTGATGCAAAAGATTTTGATGATGCACTTTCCATTCAAAAAATGAATAATGGGTTGTACGAAATTGGTGTGCACATTGCCGATGTAAGTTATTATGTAGAGCCGGGTACAAAACTGGATGATGAAGCGTATGCAAGAGCAACATCTGTTTACCTGCCCGATCGTGTATTGCCAATGTTGCCTGAACGTATATCAAATGAATTGTGTTCGCTGCGTCCGAGAGAAGATAAGTACACGTTCTCTGCTGTTTTTCAAATGACAGATAAAGGCGAGATCAAAAATGTATGGCTTGGAAGAACCGTTATTCATTCCGATCATCGTTTCAGTTATGAAGAAGTGCAGGAAATTATTGAAGCAGGCAAAGGTTTGTATGAAAATGAAATACTGCTGCTGAATACACTTGCACAAAAAATGCGGAAGGATCGTTTCAAAAAAGGAGCCATCAATTTCTCCTCACAGGAAGTGCGTTTTGTGTTGGATGAAAACCGCAAGCCGATCGGTATTACCATTAAAGAAAGTAAAGAAGCACATCAGCTCATTGAAGAGTTTATGTTGCTTGCGAATAAACATGTAGCAGAATTTATTGGCAAGATCACTGTAAAAGATAAACCAATACCATTCCCTTACCGTGTGCATGATACACCCGATGAAGCAAAGCTTGGTCCGTTTATGGTGTTTGCAAAAAAATATGGACACACGTTTGATGTTTCATCGCCGCAGCGTATTGCAGAATCATTTAACCAGATGCTGAAAGATGCACATGGTAAACCGGAGCAACATGTGTTGGAAGCGTTAGGTATCCGCACTATGGCGAAGGCGGTTTATACAGCGGAGAACATCGGTCACTATGGTTTGGGTTTTGAGCATTATTGTCATTTCACTTCGCCTATCCGTCGTTATCCTGATGTGTTGGTGCATCGTGTATTGCAGCAATGTCTGGATAAAGAACCGCAGATCGATAAAAAGATGGAAGCGAAGTGTAAGCATTGCAGTGAGCGTGAACGTTCAGCTATGGAAAGCGAACGTGCTGCTAACAAATACAAACAGGTGGAATACATGAGCCAGTTCCTTGGTGAAGAATTTGAAGGTGTAGTGAGTGGTGTTGCTTCATTTGGATTTTGGGTAGAAACGGTTGAACATAAATGCGAAGGACTTGTTAGTTTGTTTTCACTGAGTGATTTTGATGATTTCAGACATAATGAAGAAGATTATTGCCTGGTTGGTAAACGCAGTGGAAGAAGCTTCAGGATGGGTGATAAAGTGACGATCAAAGTAGTGGCAGCGAATTTGGAAAAACGTCAGCTGGATTATGAACTGGTGCTGGGGCATATTGATTCAACAGAACAAAAACTGTTAAAGCCAACTAAGTTTCAGCATCCGAAGAAGAAAAGAGGTAAGAAATAATGGCTGATTTATGATGTCGGATTTGTTTTCTGCATCACATCCTGATCATACTTAGTTATCTTGCCGATTGTTTTACAAATCCTAAATCAGACTCAGAAATCATACATCAAAAAATTATGCAGTCGTTTGAGCAATTACTAAAGCAATTCGAAGAACATTTTAATAAGCGTCATTTTCCCAATGAACCGGCATCATTATATGATGCGGTGCAACATATCCTCAGCATTGGTGGTAAGCGAGTGCGACCGGTTGCTGTGTTGATGGGAAATGAGTTGTTTGATGAAATTAAACCTGATGCCTGGCAGGTAGCAACTGCGATTGAACTCTTTCATAATTATTCGTTGATTCATGATGATATTATGGATGAAGCGCCGTTGCGGCGTGGTAAGCAAACGGTGCATGCCATTCATGGAGTGAACACGGCAATCCTTGCAGGTGATGTTACATTAACCATGTCGTACGATTATCTCGGCAGGGTGGAAGGCGATGTGAAACCCATTCTTGCACTGTTCAACAAAACTGCATTCGAAGTATCGGAAGGTCAGCAGATGGATATGGATTTTGAAAAAAGAGAAACAGTTCATCTGGATGAATATGTGCGGATGATTGAATTAAAAACATCTGTACTATTAGCAGCGAGTTTAAAACTTGGTGCCATGATCGGCGGTGCAAGCGTTGGTAATACAGATCATATTTACCAATTCGGCCGAAATCTTGGTATTGCATTCCAGGTGCAGGATGATTATCTTGATTGCTTTGGCGATCCGGCGAAGTTTGGTAAACAGGTAGGTGGCGATATTAAAGCCAATAAAAAAACTTTCTTGATGATTCATGCATTGGAAACAGCTTCAGCTGTGCAACAGCAACAGTTGAAAGAACTGATGCAAAACAATCCAGCTGATAAAGTGGAGCAGGTTATAGCCATATTCAAATCAGCCGGTGTGGATGAATGGGCAATGCAGTTAAAGAATCAGTATCTCGAAAAAGCCATGCAACACCTGGAAGATATAGCGGTGCTGAATAAGCGCAAAGAACCATTAAAACAATTAGCTCAGTTTTTGGTGCAGCGGGAGTATTAATCTTTCCATAATTATCGTTTACAAGGCGAAAGAACACACTGATAGGCAAAATTGTCGCACTTATTTAAGTTCCTGACTTTATAGCGTTGTAATTGCCTGAAACGCACGGCATAAACAGGTTAAAGAATACGCTTAAAAATGTAAAAAAGATTCTGTAAAACTTCGCCGCCAGCGCATTTTGCCTTAACATTGCTCCGCCCGTTAACCATGAATGGATCAGTAACCAAAACCATCATTACTTCTTTCATCCTGTTCATTTCGCTGACATTAAAAGCACAGCTTAATGCAGAATTTTCTATTACAAACGGGCAAGGTTGTGTTCCTTTAAAAACTTCCTTCAGCAATCTTTCAACCGGCGTTACTGCCAGCACTGTTTACAGCTGGAATTTTGGAAATGGTAATTTGTCTTCGTTAAAAGATCCGTCAGCGGTTTTTTTAACTGAAGGCTCTTACACAGTTACGTTAATTGTTAAAGATGGTAACCAGGTTTCAACCAAAACAAGGGAAGTAAAAGTGTACAAAAAGCCGCAGGCCGATTTTACATTTTCACCTGCAAAAGGATGTTCTCCGCTAACGGTTACGTTCAACAGTACATCCACTGCCGGTGATGGTATTATTAATTCATACTTCTGGGATTTTGGCGATGGTTCAACGCAGCAAACATACTCACCAACAACTACGCATACTTACCAGGTCAAACAAAAAGCATCGGTAAGTCTGACAGTAGTAAATCAATACGGTTGTTACAATACTATTGTAAAGAATGATATTATTGATGTGCTCGATCCGCTTATTGCTGATTTTTCTGTTGATCAAACAATTCTTTGCAAGATCAGTGATGAAGTGAAGTTTACGAACAAGAGTGCCGGGCCGGGAACATTGAGTTATCTATGGGATTTTGGTGATGGTACTACTTCAACAGAAAAAGATCCCAAACACATCTTTACACAAAAAGGAATTTATACCATCAAACTTACTGTTACAAGTTCTGATGGTTGTGTGGTTACAAAAACACTTTCCAATCATGTAAACGTTGCATCTTATAAAGCTGATTTTAGTTTAGCCAGTTCTGAAATATGTTTGGGTACAGCTGTGCAGATCACACCGCTGAGCACACCATGGCCGTCACAAACAACCTGGCAAATGGGTGATGGTAACACAACTTACTACACTTATAATTTTAGTCATTACTATTACAATAAAGGCGATTATCAGATAAAACTGGTAAGCAGTTTTGGAAGCTGCAAAGACTCTATTACAAAAACGGTGAAGGTGAAGCCTACACCGGTTATAGGTGGCTTTCTTGATACGTTACTCGACAAATGTGGTGCTCCGGCACGCATGAAATTCAAAGATACCACTGCGGGTGCTGTTGGGTGGGAATGGTCGTTTATGTATGACTATTATAACCCCGTAATTAATTCAACTGTACAGGAACCGGTATTTACTTATCCTGCAAACACTACCTACAACGTACGGTTAAAAGTTACAAATGCAGAAGGCTGTAGTGCTGTAACAACAAAATATGTTACTGTTACCCGGCCTTATGCTGAAATTGAATATATTTTTTCATCTGTAAATGGTACTCGTTCTTGTACTCCCTTTACAGTTAAATTCAAAGCACAAACACAGGAAACAATTACTTCTTACAAATGGAGTTTCCCCGGCGGTATTACATCAACCGATGCTACTCCTGAATTTACTTTTTCAACTGTTGGTACTCATACTGTAACATTAAATTATACAACTGCTGCAGGCTGCACGGGTACTGCTGTTTATAACAATATCAACCTGTTTCCAAAACCTATTGCAAATTTTGTGTCAACCAAAGGGACAGATATTTGCGGCAATACAATTGTTCATATAGCAGATCTTTCAACAGGTGAGCAAATTCGTGGCAGATGGTTTTTGGATGGACAATTTACAAAGGGATTAGATCAATACCAAGGTGGAAACGATTTGTATTTACAGTTTTACGGGCCTGGTAAGCATACCATCATGTACATTGCTTCAAATGGTTATTGCAGCGATACAATGACAAAAGTTGACTACATTAACATACTCCCTCCATTTCCCGGGGTGGGCTATTCCGAAATTGATTGTAACAGTAACAGGAACGAGATAACTTTTAATGATGGTTCATCTGGAGTAACAAACTGGCTTTGGGAATTTGGTGATGGTAC
>JAKFDY010000051.1:0-23470 GCA_036675885.1 Lacibacter sp.
AAACCTGTCGGCCACATTATCCCAGTTAATAATCTGCAACATGGTATCTACAAAGTCGGCACGTTTGTTTTTATACTTCAGGTAGTAAGCATGTTCCCACACATCAACCACCAATAAAGGAATGACTCCCCATTGTGTAAGCTTCTCATGGTTTTCGCATTGCAGTATGGTGAGTTTAGATGAATATGGCTGATAACCGAGAATGCCCCAACCATTGCCATCAACATTTTTTGATGTGGCGGCAAGATATCCTTTCAGCTTATCGTAACTGCCAAAGTCTTTTTCAATTTGTTTCAGCAATGTGGCTTTTGGTTCATTCTTTTTATTGGTAAGATTTGTCCAGAAGATGGTATGCAGTACATGTGAAGAAAAATGATAGGAGAGTTTCTTTGTCCAGTAATCAACTGTTTCATAATTATTCTCCTCCATTGCTTTGCTGATCTTTTGCAGATCAACATTGGCTGCTTTTACTGCACCGCCATGATGAAAGGTATGATGCAGGTAAACCGTTTCTTCATCCATATAGGGTTCGAGAAAATTCTTGTTATATGGTAAAGACAAATGCAGAAAATTTCCATCAGCATCAGTTAACTTATCAAAACCATTTTCGTTATAGTGCTGTGCATGCAGCGAGTTTACCGGTAAAATGTTGCTGGCAGCCAACACGGCAGATGCACTCATAAACTGTTTCCTGTTCATAATAGTTGTTTAATTAAAATACCCATAACTGCTGCAATAAGTATGATGTATGGTTCCTGCAACTTCTTCATGTAAATTAATGCAAATACTGTAGCGATTGCCATCAAAGCTGTGGGAATATCGGTAATGCTCCTTGTGGCAATCACAATTACTGCACCAACCAGTGCGCCTACTACCGCTGCAGTAATCCCATCAACAAAGGCTTTGATCGATTGGTTCTGCGATATTTTTTTAAAATAAGGTGCAGGGATGATAGTGAGTAAATAACAGGGGAGAAATGTTGCCAATGCTGCTACACAAGCACCGGGAAAACCTGCAACAAGATAACCGATAAATCCAACAGTAATTACAACAGGGCCGGGTGTAATCATGGCTACGGCTACTGCATCAACAAACTGGTGCTCGGTGAGCCAGTGATGTTCTGTTACCACACCTGCATGTAAGAACGGAACAATAGCAAGACCACTGCCGAAAACAAATGCACCTGCTTTGGCAAAGAACAGCGCCATTTCTGCAAGCACCGATTTTTCATAAGTCCAGAAACCAACTTGCAGCAACACAAATCCATTTGCTGTTGAACGGTTGAACCATTTCGGTGGCGCTTTTACCAGCATGTAAAACAAACCTGCTGCAACAAACAGTAATACTTCTTCCTGTTGTGTAAAGAATGTAACAGCCGCCGCTGCTATATAAAATAACCAAAGCAAACCCTTTTGTTTGAAGGATTGAAGATTGAATTGCCCGATTGATTTAACCGTGAGTTTATACGAACTGTTTGCAATAATGCCGATTACAGCAGCAGCAATACCATAAAACACTGCCTGCATCCACGGTAAGCCGCCATATAGTTTATACGCCATGCCTAACAGCACAACCATGATGAAAGATGGCAACACAAATGCAATGCCTGCAAGTGTTGCACCCAACACCCGGTAATGAACAAAGCCAAGATAAATGGCTAATTGTGCTGCCAACGGACCGGGTGCCAATTGTGCCAATGCAAGACCTTGTTTGTATTCTTCTTCTGATATCCATTTACGTTCTTCCACCAAATGCTTGTGCATATAACCCACCAATGCAACAGGGCCACCAAAACCGATGCTGCCGAGTTTGAGAAAATAAAGTGTAAGGTCATTTAGAGAGTAAGTGGCTGTGTTGTTGTTCATACTTTTAAATCGGGGTTCCAGTTATGCTGTTCGTTGGAAACATATTTTGCCCAGCTGTATAATGCGTCGTATAGTTTCATGCCAATGTTGAGCATTTCATGATCGTTCTTCATGTTGTAAGAAAGACCTGCTGAAATGGCCCATAATCCTGCCGCCTGTGCGGCAATATCAAAACGATCAGTATCGGCCGCACGAACAATAACAGCCAGTTGCAGCAAAGCAGGATCAGTTAATTGATGTTTTTGAATGATGCAGTCGAACGTACAAAATTCACCAACATGTGTGTATTCAACATTGGGGATGTCGTACGGAATTGCATCCAGCTTTTTTGCTTTGTGCATTACATCTGTTACAGGCACGTAGATAAATTCTGCATCAGCATCAACAAAATTTTTGATAAGCCAGGGGCAGGCAATTCTGTCGATCTTTGGTCGCTCCCTCGTGATCCATTTCATAGCTGCATGTTTAGAATGCAAAGATGCGTTACTGCAAAGGGAGCGAATAGAATGTATTTAACCTTTTGTACCTGGTTTACTTTTTGCCAGTTCTTTTTTATATGCCGATGGACTTTTTGCAAAATGCTGTTTGAAAATGCGTGTAAAATGACTTTGATCGGAGAAGCCGGTGAGATATGCAATTTCAGTTAAGCTGTAGCTGGTTGTTTCCATCAACACAACTGCTTTTTCAATACGTAGCTTGCGTATGTATTCACCAAAGGAAAGATTATCGAAATGCCTTGAAAACTCACGGGATAAATAGGAGGGATGTATTGCAAGGCTTTTGGAAATATCAGTTAAGCTTAAGGTGGTATCAACCTGGTCTTGTATAATTTCTTTCAGTTCTTTTACCCAGCCGGGTGTTTTCTTTTTCGCTGCTTTTTGTTTGATGAATTTGTTGAACACATCAATAAACAAATGATCAACGGGGTTTTGTGTGTGCTTTTCTTTTTGCAGGTGTTTGGCCCAACTGTACAATGCATCATAGATCATCATTCCTTTTGCAAGCAGCTCATGATCGTCTGTTACATTATGAGCTAAACCTGCGGAAATGGCCCAAAGTCCCGATGCCTGGCTTGCAAGATCGTGCCGGTCGGTATCGGCACCTCTAATAATTACTGCCATGGTATGCAAAGCAGGATCTTCCAGTTTATACTTTTCAAGAATGTAATCGAAGGTGCATTTATCGTTGTGATGTGAGAACTCCACATCAGGTATATCAAACGGAATGCCTTTTAACTTTTTTGCAAGCTCTTTTACTTTATCGGCAGGCGCATACATGAATTCAGCATTGCTGTCAACAAAGTTTTTAATAAGCCAGGGGCATGCAATGCGGTCGATCTTGGGTCGTTCCCTGGTAATCCATTTCATATACTTGTTGTTTGCGTTTAAGTTTTGTAAAAATACAATTCAGGTTTCGGGTTGTTGTTTTAATCTGTTGCTTGTTATCCGGTCTTTTCACCTTCGCTGGTCGCCTGATCATCCGATAGCTATCGGATTAAAAATAAACGTATTTTTCTTTCTGTTGCGAGGAGGAACGACGAAGGAATGTTTATTTCTCAGCAATGTTCTGCCACTGCTTATGCGACTCGTATTCCTTTTTGAGTCTCTTTTCTTTCAAAGGGATTCGATAAATTCTTTGTTTCTTTATACATCTTTTATAGATACTCAACTGCCATTTGAAGTCTTTATTTAGTTATGAATAGGATAAAACCATTTGTTTTTATTTTTGCCTGTTTGGGGTTGAATTTTTTTGCAGCCGCCCAGCATTTTAATTTTTCACATCTTGATATTTCCCAGGGATTATCCAATAACCAGGTTAACTGTTTTTTGAAAGATGCCAATGGATTTCTGTGGATTGGAACAATGTCGGGGTTAAACAGGTATGATGGTTACCAGTTTAAAGTGTTTAAGCATAATCAGCAGGATACAACCACTTTATCGGATGATTACATTTCAGCTATAACAGAAGGTCCTTTTAATACATTGTGGATTGATACAAGGAAAGGTTATAATATGTACGATCCTGCTACTGAAAAATTTGAACGGAACATCAATAAACAATTGAAGGAGCTTGGTCTTCCCCAAACAATTGTTACAAAAATCATTAAGAATAAAAAAGGAGATTTTCTGTTCTTAATGAATGAACGGTATGTGTACAGGTTTTCGGCTGAAAATAAAAAAACAACTCTTTTATACAAAATTGCAAACGAAAGCAATACGCTCTCGACTATAGAGGCAGACAGTAAAGATCGCTGCTGGTTAATTTATCATAACGGAGTGATGGAAAAGCTGGATGATAAGACAGGAGCAATTCTAAAGAAAACCGATATTCCTTCACGTTTGTTCGGGAGTGGATTCGTAAATTATTCGCTTTTTATTGATCAGGAAGGTGAATTATGGATACGTGCTTCTCAAAGCACAGCAAATAAAGGTGGTGTAATAAGGTATAATCCCGAAACCGGAAGTATTACACATTTCAGAAATGATGCAGGAAACATAAGACTGAATTCAAACCTTATCACCGGTGTTATCCAGGATGATAATGGATTAATATGGCTTTGCACTGATCATGGCGGGGTAAACCTGTTTAATAAAAAGAACAATACAATCAGCTATATTTTAAATAATGTGGATGATGATAAAAGTATCAGTCAGAATTCCATTATTACTGCCTATAAAGATAATACCGGTATTGTTTGGCAAGGGACTTTTAAAAAAGGGGTGAGTTATTATCATGAAAATATCATAAAGTTTCCCGTTTTCCGGCATCAGCCTTCCAATGCGGGAAGTCTTTCGTTTGATGATGTAAACCGTTTTGTGGAAGATGCTTCCGGTAATATCTGGATTGGAACAAACGGAGGAGGCCTGATTTATTTCGACAGGGTGAATAACCGGTTTCACCAGTACCTGCACCAGCCGGGAAACACAAACAGCATCAGTAACAATGTAATTGTAAGCCTTTGCATCGATAGCGAACAGAATTTATGGATTGGAAGTTATTATGGTGGTCTTGATTGTTATAAAAACGGCAGAATAACTCATTACCGGCATGATGATGCTAATGCAAACAGTCTTTCAGACGACAGGGTTTGGGAAATTTTTGAAGACTCGAAAAAAAACTTATGGGTAGGTACGCTAAGCGGCGGGCTCAACAGGTTCGACAGAAAGAATAATGTTTTTCATCATTATAATGCAAGTCTTCCCAATTCAATTCACTCGACCTATATCAGTGCAATCATAGAAGACAGGGAGGGTAAATTATGGATAGGTTCAGATAATGGAATTGATGTAATTGATCCTTCTTCAGGAAAAATAGTGCACTATGTAAATTACACAAATGATGCTGATGGATTAACCAACAACAATATTATTTGTTTGTTTGAAGACAGCAGGGGGCTTATCTGGATTGGTACAAGAGATGGACTATGTGTATATAATAAGCAGCGGCAGAAAATTGAATCATTCAGTACACGGGATGGGCTTCCGGATAATACAATCTTAAATATACTTGAAGATCAAAAACATACTTTATGGATCAGTACAACAAAAGGAATTTCAAATATTGAAGTACTGAAAGAAAAAAATGAACCAGTAAAAATTTCCTGTCAGAATTATAGCGAACTGGATGGGTTGCAGGCAACTGAGTTTAATGAAAATGCAGCATTAAAAACTTCAAAAGGTGAATTGATTTTTGGAGGAGCCAGGGGTTTTAATTTCTTCGATCCACAAAAAATTATAACTGACAAATCTGAACCACACCTGGTGTTTACTGATCTGCAGTTGTTTAATAATTCGGTTAGTGTTGGTGAAAAAATTAATGGAAGGGTATTGCTGCCTGTTGCTCTTTCAAATATGAGTTCTGTTACGTTTAAGCATAATGAAAATATCCTGGGTATTGAGTTCTCTGCTATGATATTATCGAACCCCCGTAAAATAAAGTATGCGTATAAACTGGAGGGCTTTAATGAAGACTGGTTGTATACAGACAGCAAAATGCGCAAAGCAATCTTTACAAACCTTGATCCGGGAACTTATACTTTCCGTTTAAAAGCAACAACCGAAGATGGCCAATGGTCGGGCAATGAAATTTCATTGAAAATAAAAGTACTTCCTCCTTTCTGGCGTACCAATATTGCGTTCATACTTTATTTAGTTGTTATTGCCGGCATACTTTTTATTGCCAGGAAAATTATGCTTGACAGGGCAAGAATGCGCTTTGAAGCAATACATCAACGCAAAGAAGCTGAACGGATACAGGCAATGGATGTAATGAAAACAAAATTTTTCACAAACGTCAGTCATGAATTCAGAACACCGCTAAGTCTCATTTTATCGCCATTAGATAAAATTGTAAAACAAACAACTGATCCGGGGCAGAAAAAACAATTGCATCTTATTCAGCGCAATGCCAAACGCTTACTTAATTTAATTAACCAGCTGCTTGATTTCAGGAAAATGGAAGTGCAGGAATTTTCTGTACAGTTTTCCAAAGGTGATGTAGTAAAGTTTACAAAAGACATTACCAGCTCTTTTTCTGATATATCTGAAAAGAAAGACATTGAGTTGATCTTTCATTCAGATATCGAAAGCCTGCAAATGCTTTTTGATAAAGATAAATTGGAGAAAATTTTGTTTAATCTGCTTTCCAATGCATTTAAATATACTCCATCGAACGGGGAAGTAAAGGTGGAATTGATGATGGAAGACGGAACCACAAACACAGTTACAGAGAACTCAAACCTGCTCATCAAAATCAGCGATACGGGAATTGGTATACCTGCCGAAAGCCAACGCAAAATATTTGAACCTTATTTCCAGGAACACCTTGCAGGTAGTATGCACAATTACGGTACAGGAATAGGACTTGCCATTACTACAGAATTTGTACGGTTGCACAAAGGAACTATCAGTGTGGAAAGTGAGCCCGGAAAGGGAACCTGCTTTACAATCAGTTTGCCGGTGAGGATGGAAGAAGGATTTCCTACAGCAGACGAAATTGAAGAAACAGTTTTGGCACCGGAAGAAATAACTTCTTTACGGATGGATATTGACAGCGGTGAAAGCCCGGCTGAATCAAACAAAAAGAAAAAACATACCATTTTACTGGTTGAGGATAATGAGGACTTCAGATTTTATTTAAAAGATAACCTGAAACACAATTATAATGTACTGATTGCAGCTAACGGTAAAGAAGGCTGGGAAAAAGTAAGGGAACAACACCCGGATATTGTTGTAAGTGATGTAATGATGCCGGAAATGAATGGCATTGAACTGTCGAAATTGATTAAAACCGACCCGTCTACTTCGCATATTCCGGTAATACTGCTCACGGCTATGACCACTGTTGAAAATGAACTGGAGGGATTTCAGGCCGGAGCCAATGATTATATTGCCAAGCCTTTTACGTTTGAAATACTGGAATCGAGGATAAAAAACCTGCTTTACCTGCGGTTGCAGATGCAGGATAAATTCCGAAAACAGCTGGATATCAATCCAAGCGAAATCACCATTACATCAGCCGATGAGGAATTTATGAAGAAGGCCTTGGCAGCAGTGGAGAAAAATATCGACAAACCCGATTTTTCAGTAGAGGACCTGAGCCGGGATTTATTTATGAGCCGGGTATCTCTCTACAAAAAACTGCTCTCCATCACCGGGAAAACGCCCATAGAGTTTATCAGGATCATGCGGCTGAAACGGGCAGCTCAATTGCTGAAAAAAGGCAGCATGAACATTTCGGAAGTCGCTTACGAAGTTGGATTTAATAATCCCAAAGTGTTTACAAAGTACTTTAAAGAAGAGTTTAATATTACTCCTTCCAAATACCATACACAGAAACAACAGCAGTGAGATAAAATTTATGGGTATCGTATGATAAAAAGAGGTCCTTATTTGTTAAGCACCTCTTTTTTGTGCCTTAAAAACAAAAAAATACGGCTGCTTAACATTTGTTACCCATCAAATAAACATATGGCTCTGGTCTCTTCCATTACAGCCAATTAATTTTAATAAGCCTTTATTTCAAACCAGGCTAAATAACGACTGCTATGATCAGAACGCTTGTACTATGCATATGCTTTTTTATGCAAATGCCCTTATACGGGCTGGATACCAATTTCACTTACATTAAGGTAGAAGACGGAGTAATTCTTTATCCAAAAGCGGAAATTTCCGGGAATACAGAAGCGATTAAGATTCAGATCGTAACTGATAAAATTATCAGGGTTATCGCTTCCCCGCAAAAAACACTTGCTGCTACACCAAGTCTTGTCTATAACTATAATGCATCCAGCCAGCCAACCTGGGATATTGTTCCCTCTGGCCAGGAAAAACTCACACTTAAAACGCAGTACCTGGTTGTGATTGCCGATTTAAGCACAGGGGCTGTTTCCTTTTTTGACTCGAAAGGAAAACCAATTGTAAACGAAAAGAAGATGGGCCGCAATCTTGAGCAGGTAGTGCATGAGGGCAGCCGGTCTTATAAAATAAGCCAGACTTTTGAAACTGCTGCCGATGATGCATGGTTTGGTTTGGGGCAGCACCAGGATGGGTTATTCAACTACAAAGGCTACCAGGTAACCCTGTTTCAAAACAATACAGAAGTAGCTGTTCCTTTTTTAATCTCCAAAAAGAACTACGGCATTCTTTGGGATAATTATTCCATTACCAAAATTGGTGACACCAGGAATTACAAACCTCTCTCAGCAATCAAATTGTTTTCGAAGGACGGCCAGCCCGGATGGCTTACTGCAACATATTTCAATAACAGGAATAAACCCGGCGAAGTACTTATGCAACGGGCAGAGTCGGAAATAAAAATGGAGTACCTCAATGAATCCAAACTTTTTCTACCCACAGGTTTTAGTCCTAATAAAGGATTGGTAAGATGGGAAGGATCTGTTGAATCAGGAATGAGCGGTGTGCATAAACTAAGGTTTACGTATGGCGGATATATAAAGGTATGGGTTGACGGGAAGTTGATGCTTGACCGCTGGCGTCAGAGCTGGAACCCAGGCTCTGCAATTCTTGATGCAAACTTTGAGCAGGGAAAGAAATATCCGGTAAAAATTGAATGGCTTCCGGATGGTACGGAATCTTATATAAGTCTTAAATGGCTCGACCCTATAGAAACAAAAAATGAAAACACTTTCAGCTTCAGCTCAGATGCAGGGCAACAGCAGGATTACTATTTTATTTACGGTAATAATATGGATGATGTGATATCCGGCTACCGCACATTAACTGGTAAAGCAACTATGCTTCCTTCATGGGCTTTTGGTTTTTGGCAAAGCCGGGAAAGGTATAAAACACAGGATGAAGTTTTAAATACCGTGAAAGAGTTCCGCAAAAGAAAAATTCCTTTAGACAATATTGTACTCGACTGGAATTACTGGAAAGAAGCTGAATGGGGAAGCCAGGAGTTTGATGAGAAACGATTTCCAAATCCTGACAGTATGATTAAAGTATTGCATGAAACATATAAAACACAGCTGATGATTTCTGTGTGGCCAAAATTTTATGAAGGTATCAAGAACTATAACGAATTTGAAAAGAATGGATGGCTGTATAAACGGAATATTGCCGACAGGCAAAGAGATTGGATTGGTAAGGGATATGTGTCTACGTTTTATGATCCCTTTAATGCTGAAGCCCGGAAAGGGTTCTGGAAATTATTAAATGAAAAACTATATACAAAAGGTGTTGATGCATGGTGGATGGATGCCAGTGAACCTGATATTCTTTCAAACGTAAGTCCTGAAAAACGGAAAGAACAAATGTATCCATTAGCAGCAGGTATTACTGCCGAATACATGAACGCATATCCTTTAGAAAATGCAAAAGGTATTTATGAAGGGCAGCGGTTAACAAATCCTGATAAACGTGTTTTCATCTTAACACGTTCGGGTTTTGCAGGCATGCAGCGTTATTCTGCTGCAACATGGAGCGGTGATATTTCTTCAACCTGGCACGATATGAAGTTGCAGGTTTCGGCCGGTATCAATTTTTCTATGTCTGGGATGCCTTACTGGACAATGGATGCAGGTGGATTTGCAGTTGAAGAAAAATATCTGCATCCCTCAGCTGAAGAAACAGAAGAGTGGAGAGAGTTAATGACAAGGTGGTACCAGTTTGGTGCATTTACTCCTTTGTTCAGGGTGCATGGACAATTGCCTTTTCGTGAAATTTATAATGCAGCTCCTGAAACACATCCTGCGTATCAAAGCATGTTGTATTACAGTAAGCTCCGTTACAGGCTGATGCCCTATATCTATTCACTTGCCGGTCAAACTTATCTGAACAATTATACAATCATGCGTGGGCTGGTAATGGATTTTCCTGCTGACACTGCGGTGAACAATATTGGAGATGAATATATGTTTGGCCCATCCATATTAGTGAGCCCGGTATGTACATACAAAGAAAGAACAAGCCAGGTGTATTTACCAAAAGGCCAGGGATGGTACAATTTCTATACGGGAAAATATATGGAAGGTGGGAAAACAGTTGAAGTTGAAGCACCCTATAAACGGATGCCACTGTTTGTAAAAGAAGGTTCCATTATTCCCTTTGGTCCGGATATGCAATATACAGCAGAGAAAAGAGCAGATACCATTCAACTGTTTGTATATGGAGGGAAGGATGCAAATTTTACTCTTTATGAAGATGAAGGAACAAACTACAATTATGAAAAAGGGAATTATTCAACTATACAAATTACTTATACGGAAAAAAATAAACGACTTGTGATTGGGAAAAGTACAGGTGCTTTCTCCGGAATGTTAAAGAAGAGAGTGTTCAAAATTGTACTGGTGAACAAAGACAAAAACATTTCTGCCGACAGTAAAGTGTATGATAAGCTGGTAAAGTATACAGGTAACGAACTCAATATTTCACTGAAATAAAACAAACGATTTTTTTAATCACTAATTGCTTGAATATGAAATCAAAAAACCGAACACTGCTTATGAGCCTGATTTTCATGTTCCTGTTCTCAATGCTTCTCACTGAAAGTATTGCACAGGGAACAGACAGGAAAATTTCAGGTACAGTTTTAAGTGCAACAACCGGCGATCCTGTTCCGGGAGCTACAGTTGTTGTGAAAAAAACAAAAGTTTCAACTGTAACAGGGCTGAAAGGTGAGTTTACAATTGAAGCTGAAAAAGGGGATGTATTAATCATTACTTCCAGTGAACATGAAGCGAAAGAAGTAAAGATTTCTTCATCCACATTAAACATCCGTATTGAAGAAAAGTACAGAAAACTGGAAGACGTTGTTGTTATTGGATACGGCAAAATGAAAAAAACAGATCTGTCGAGTTCGCAGGTTTCCATTGGTGCAAAGGATATCCAGAAAACTGTGAACACTACCATTGAACAGGCTTTGCAGGGCAGGGCAGCGAATGTGTATGTAACATCAAACAGCGGCCAACCGGGAGCAGCACCTTCTGTAGTCATCAGGGGATTAAGTTCTATCACAGGATCATCACAACCATTGTATGTAATTGATGGTGTACAGATAAAACCCGATAACCCAAATGGAGGGTCAGGCACTTCATCCAATATTCTGTCAATGCTGAATCCTGATGATGTGGAAACCATCAACGTATTACAGGGGCCATCAGCAACTGCTATTTATGGTGCTACCGGTGCAAATGGTGTTGTTCTTATTACAACGAAGAGAGGAAAGTCTGGGCAAACAAAAGTGTCGTTTTCATCTTTAACAACAATTAACGATTTGCCCGACCTTATTCCGGTAATGGATTTGCAGGAATATGCTACTTACAGAAATGCACTGGCAGGTCAGAACATTACTGCATACGATCCTGCGTTTTCTGATCCCAAGGCATTGGGTAAAGGAACAAACTGGCAACGGGAACTTTTAAGAAGAACGCTGCTGCAAAAATATTCGCTGTCGATGAGTGGAGGCAATGATAAATCAACTTACTATTTAGGCACAGAATATTTTAACCAGGAAGGTGTTTTACGTGGATCTGGATTTAAACGTTATTCTATCCGCTTGAATCTCGATAATCAGCCAATGAAATGGTTGAAATTTGGAACAAGCCTCAGCGTTGGCCGTGTGCAGGAAGTTGTAAACCTGTCAAATGGTGATTTGCTGAATATTGCTATCAGTCAAAATCCTGCTATACCGGTTAAAAATCCTGATGGCAGCTGGGGTGGTCCCACATCAACACAATACCAGTTCTCAAATCCAATTGCATTGGCAGGTATTAATGATAACCATAACAAATCGATGGTATTTAACGGAGGACTGAATACAACCATTACTCCAATTAAAAATTTGACCATCGTAAATGAGTTCAATACTTATTTTCAATACTATAATAATTACAGGTTTAATCCTTCTTACCAATTTAATGGTTATGTAAACTCTACCACAACTTCTTACAGAGGATCTGGAAATAATTACTGGTGGGGATGGAATCAGCGTGTTCAATACGATAAAAAAATCGGTTTACATTTCGCTTCACTGATGGTTGGTCACGAATCAACTGAATTTGGGTATGAAAGTTTGTATGGTCAACGGCAGAATTTTACCAGTAATAATGTACAGGAACTTGGAGGTGGTGCAGCTGCCACTGCAACCAATGGAAGTGGAAAAGGATCAGGTGCCAAAGAAGCTTATTTCAGCCGCTTAAATTATAATTATAATAACAAGTACTATATACAGGCAAGTGTGAGAGCAGATGGTTCTTCTAATTTTGGTTCGCAAAATAAATGGGGATACTTTCCTTCTGTATCAGCTGCATGGAGAATTTCGCAGGAAAATTTCATGAAGAATATTACTGCCATCAGTGATTTGAAATTAAGAGCTGAATGGGGTATCAGCGGAAATCAATCTGCTGTTGGATATTATGCCAGTCTGTCTTCAATTCCAACTGCATGGGGAACCGGTTATCTGTCATCAAACTTCAATAATGACTTTCTGCAGTGGGAGACCGATAAATCATATAGTCTTGGCTTCGATTTGTATATGTTCAACAACAGGCTGGAAGTGATTGCTGATTTCTACACTAAAGAAATTGAAAAACTTCTTACCAAAAATTCATACCCTTTCTATTCCGGTGCTGATGATTCTTATTCACCTGGATACCTGCAAACTCCTTACGAAAATTTGGGAGGTATGATTAATAAAGGATTTGGTGTAACGGTGAACACGGTTAATATTCAGAAAAAAGTAACCTGGAAAACAGGACTTAATTTTTCACTCGACAGAAACAAGATTACTTTCCTGAAAGACAGTACGCCGATTAATGCTTCTTTCGGTTCGTTAATTACATCTACCAGAGTAGGACATCCTGCTGCTTTGTTTACAGGGTATATAGCTGAAGGATTATTCCAGGACATCAGCGAAATTCAAAACCATGCTGTACAAACTTCCAATGGTGTGCTTACGGTAAGTCCAACACAGGGTACATGGGTGGGAGATACCAAATTCAAAGACATGAATGGCGATGGTATCATTGATTTCAATGATCGTACCGTTATTGGTAACCCATGGCCCAAGTTTACGTTTGGATTGAATAATTCTGTTTCCTGGAACAATTTTGATCTCAATGTTTTCATTACAGGTGTATATGGAAATGATGTGTATAATAATGTTCGTTTCCGGAATGAATATCCGGGAGGAACAAGTCCATACAGTAACTACTACAAATCAGTAGCAAATTTTGCAAAGCCCAGCAGTGTTACACCAGGCGACATGACAACCACGTTAACAAATCCCGGGTATAAAATTCCACGTATAACAGCAGCAGATGCAAATGGTAATAACAGGGCAAGCAACTGGTATATTGAAGATGGATCGTACGTAAGGCTGAAAAATATTTCACTTGCATACACACTTCCTTCCAAATGGGCTTCTAAAGTGTTGATGCGTTCATTGAAAGTTGCAGTAAATGCACAGAACCTGTTTACCATTACAAAGTATTCAGGGTATGATCCTGAAATTGGGTTGATGCCAAATTCAAGTTCTCTTTCAGTAGGTATTGATAATGCACGTTATCCTTCTGTGCGCATGTACACATTTAATATTAATGCAGAATTCTAATTACCAAAAACGATTGTTATGAAACATAAAATAAAGTTTTTTTCGATCATGCTCCTGCTGCTTTCAATTGTAAGCTGCAAAAAGAATTTCCTGGAGCGGCCACCGGAAGACACGCTTACAGCAGCCAACTTTTACAAATCGGCTGATGAAGTAAAAGCTGCCACTGCACCATTGTATAATATTGTTTGGTTCGATTTTAACGATAAAGCTGGCTTTGCTTTTGGTGATGCCAGATCAGGGAACATTATTTCCAATGATCGTGATGCGTATTACCGTTTCGCAGTACCAGCAACCGATGTAAATATGCTGCTGCCGGCTTATAAATCTTTTTACAAGATCATCGCACAGGCAAACCTCACCATCAAAAACATAAAGACATACGGAACAGCGGTAGATGAAACAACGAAAAGAAATGCGTATGGTGAGTGCAGGTTTATGCGTGGCATGGCTTACTTCTATTTGGTAAATATGTGGGGTGATATACCCATCATTTACGACAATGAAAAACAAATGAGTGATAAGGATGTAAGAAGAAACACAAAAGCAGATGTTTGGGAACTGATCATTCGTGATTTTACTTATGCAGTAAATAATCTGTCTGCAACTTCCACCCAACCGGGTCGCCTTACCAGCTGGAGTGCAAAAGGGATGCTGGCGAAAATGTATTTACATAAAGCAGGTATTACAGGTACAAGGAATCAAGCCGACCTGGACAGCGCAAAAAAATATGCCGGTGATGTTTGTAATAACGGGCCCTATTCATTGTTTTCAAATTATGCTGATCTGTTTAAAAGTGAAAAAAACAATAACGCTGTAAGCAATAGTGAAAGTCTCTTTTCTATTCTGTGGATGCCCATTAAAGATCCATGGGGAATTAATAATTCATTCCAGGCTTATTATGCTTACAACGGCGAAATTACCGGCAGTTGGGATGGCTGGGGTTCTGCACAGGGTGCATCAGCAAATATGGTAAAATATTTCATGGATAATCCCGCTGACAGTATTCGCAGAAAAGCCACTTTCATGTTCGATAATGATTATTATCCTGAAATAAGAAAAGACAGAAACGGATATACATATCCATCGCATTGGAACTCCGGAACCAGCAGTTGGGTAAAAGACGCTGCATATCATGCTGCTGTAAAAAAATATATTATCGGTTCAGTTTCTGATAATGGTGGAAAGGGAAGTGAAATGTGTGCATATATTAACACATACATGCTGAGGTTAGCAGAGGTTTATCTTATTTATGCTGAAGCAACAATGGGAACCGCTACCTCAACTTCCAATGCAGAAGCATTGAAATTTTACAATGCAGTAAGAACCCGTGCAGGAATGCCCACCAAAACAACCATTACATGGGATGATATTTTCCAGGAAAAAAGAATTGAAACCTGCCTTGAAGGAACGCTCTGGTATGATATTGTTCGTTGGTACTATTTTAATCCTGCAGCAGCGAAAGCTTATATTAATTCACAGGATAAAGGTGATTATACGTTAACCTATCAAACCGGCACAACAAATCCACGATTGTATACCGTGGCATATACACCAACTTATTATCCCGCAACTGATTTAACCTGGTACCTGCCTTTCCCTGAATCAGAAATGGTGAAAGCTCCCAACCTGGCATCAGCACCGGTTGCTTTTGATTTTAGTTTGCTAAACGATTAATTTATTTAACCGAAAAAAAAAGTATATGATAAAGGTTAACATACATAAATATTCTATCCTGTTATTCATTTTAATGATAGCAGGGTTTACATCCTGTAAAAAGGATTTATCTGCCCCACCATCAATTAAGAGGGTAAGGGCAAACTTTCCCAGTCCCAATGATTCAACTTTGACATCGGCTGGGCCGGGTCAATGGATTGTAATTGTTGGTTCCAATCTTGCATCAACAAGGGAAATTTATTTCAATGGCTATGCAGGTGCATTTAACAATGGAATTTTTTCTGATACAAGTATGGTTGTGCAGATTCCTGCAGATATGCCGTTTGCCACATTAGATCAAAGTAAATTAAATACCATCCGTGTTGTTAACGGCTCTGGTGAAGTAACTTACTCGTTCCCGATAGAACCCGATGCTCCTGTTATTACTTCCATGAGTAATGAAATGGCTGTTGCCGGTGAAACTGTAACAATCTATGGCAATAACTTCTTTTATATTGACAAGGTTGTTTTCCCGGGAAACATTGCAGTAACAACAGGTATTGCAACCAATGATGCCGGGAACGCATTAACGGTTACAGTTCCTGCCGGAATAACAACCGGCGGTACAATTTCAATCGTTAACCGTTATGGAACCGGTACATCTGTTCTGTTATTTAATGATATTACCACCGGTGTAATTCATAATTGGGACAATGTGAGTAACTACAGCTGGGGAGCAGGAAGTTCAAACAGCTCAGCAACTTATCCGAATAACAGAGGTTACTATGGAACCATGAATTCTTCCGCACTCAATGCCAAAGATTTTGGCTGGTGGAACGGGAACAGGTCAATTAATACAAACAGTGGTCAGTGGGTGCCTGTTGCCAACCTTTCTGAAACTCTGGATAAGTTTGCAGTAAAGTTTGAAATTAATGTAACATCTGCCTGGAGTGGTGCCAGTATTTATATCCTGAAAGATTATTCCTGGACTTATGTAGCAAGATATGAACCATGGTCAAATAATGGAGCTGCAACTGATTTTACCACAAACGGATGGCAAACAGTAGTTGTGCCCTTATCAAAGTTTAAGAAAAAAGCAAATGATCTCGATGGAACAGGTGATCCTGCTGCATCCTTAACAGCCTTGCTGGGTGCAACCGGGAAAGGAAGCATTCATTTCTTCCTGGTCAACAGCGGTACAGTAACATCAACCGATATAGCAACGGGCATTGACAATATCCGGGTGGTGCGAATCAGTAACTGATTATTAATTCTCATATGCAATCAATAGTTGGCGGCCTGTTTTTACGGGCCGCTTTTTAAAATCGTTTCTCTGTTGTTAATCTGCAAACGATGAATTGGGTAAGGAATGATTTTTTGGATATGCCGTTGCTGCAAGGATTTTATATAATCAGGTGAAAAATAACCCGTGTTTTTGTTTCGCAAACAATTAAAAAAGATCTGTCGATTTTTCTTCTGACCATTTTATTTCTTTTCATGACAGGAGAGTGCAGGCAGTTTTTTATAAGAATATAACCGTAACCTTTAAACAGTAAATGATGCAGTTTGTAAAAAAAATAATTTCAGGTATTGCGTTTTCAATTTTAATTTATTTAAATGTAACAGCACAAACCTACACTTGGAAAAATGTTGCGATGGGCGGAGGTGGTTTTGTAACCGGAATCATCACCAGCAAAACAGAGCAAAACCTCATGTACGCAAGAACAGATGTAGGTGGTGCTTACCGTTGGGATGCAGCAACGAATAAATGGATATCGCTGTTAGATTGGGCAAGCGAAAGCGAAACCGGATACCAGGGTGTGGAATCTATTGCAATTGATCCGCAGGCAGCAAATAACGTATACATGCTTGTGGGCACTTCCTATTTCAATAATGGAAAAACGGCCATTCTCCGTTCAAATGATTATGGAAATTCATTTTCAATCACAGATGTTACAAGTCAATTCAAAGCACATGGAAACGGAATGGGAAGACAAAATGGAGAGAAGCTGGTTGTTGACCCCAACAAAGGAACTGTTTTGTTTTGTGGTACAAGAAGAAATGGGTTGTTTAAAAGTACAGACGCAGGTGTTACCTGGAATCACGTTCCTTCTTTAGGAACAGTTGTTACACCAAATGATAATGGTATAAGCTTTGTTTTGTTTGATGCCGCCAGTGGAACAACAGGCAATGCTACACAAACAATATTCGCAGGCATCTCCAATACGGGAACAAATTTTTATGTAAGTACAAATGGTGGAACAACTTTTACTCCCGTTGCCGGTGCACCAACTACTTTAATGCCGCAACGGGCAGTGATGACCAGCGACCGTAACGTATATATTGCCTATGCAGATAAAGAAGGGCCATGGAACCCGGGAAGCGGGCAAATCTGGAAATACAATACACAGACACTGGCATGGACAAACGTTACACCATCGGGTGTTACATCTGCTTTTGGTGGAATAAGTGTTGATCCCAATAATCCGCAACGATTGATTGCTTCAACAATTAATCAATATACTTTGCAATATGCATCTGCCTATGGCGATCGTTTTTATTTAAGTACAGACGGTGGAACTTCCTGGAGAAACCTTGTTGGTAGTGGAATAACAATGGATGCAAACGGATGTACATGGATCACCGGGCATTCCATTCACTGGGCAGGGTGTATTGAATTTAACCCATTCAATTCAAATGAAGCATGGGTGGTATCGGGCAATGGAATTTTTGTTTGCAATAATGTAAATGCTGCAGCAACCACATGGAAGTTTGAAACAAAGGGATTAGAAGAAACCGTTCCTTTAGACATTGTGAGTATAACAGGCGGACCGATGTTTTCAGTTATTGGCGATTACGATGGATTTAAACATACAGATGTAACACAATACGCTTCCATACACAATCCCCGCATGGGCACAACTACCGGCATCGCATATGCGGCCCTCAATACCAATAAACTTTTGCGGGTTGGGAATAAAATGTATTACACTACAAACCAGGGTAACAACTGGACAGAATGTACAATCAATGGTGAAAAAGGAAAAGTAGCCATCTCTGCTGATGGTAATTATTTTTTGCATAGTCCTGACAATTCAACTGTTACTTACCGGTCAATCAATAATGGAACAAACTGGACTGTTTGTAATGGGTTAAGCATTAGCAGTGCAGTGCCTGTTGCAGATCCTGTTAACTCAAATAAATTTTATGCGTACAACAATACAAATGGAACTATGTATGTAAGTACAGATGGTGGTGCTAATTTTTCTGCTTCAGGTACACCGGGATCATGGGGTTCTAAAGTAATCAGAACAGTTCCCGGTTTGGAGGGACATCTGTGGATTGCAATGCATAACGGAGGGTTAAAACGATCTGTCAATTCAGGAAGCAGTTTTACTTCCATCAGCAATGTTACAACCTGTTCAGCAGTTGGTTTTGGTAAAGCTGCCCCATCAGCAAATTATCTTACAGTTTACATATGGGGAACAGTAAATGGAGTGTTGGGTGTTCATCGTTCAACAGATGAAGGTGCAACATGGACAAGAGTAAATGATGATGCACATGAATACGGTGGTCCGGGAAATGGTCAGTTTGTAACGGGAGATATGAATGTTTATGGAAGAGTGTATATGAGTACAGTTGGCCGTGGCATTGCTTACGGTGAAACAGATATTGTATCAGCTGTTAATCCCGTTAATTCAGTAACTGCCGGTTGGCTGCTCAATGTAATGCCCAATCCGGTTGCTGATGTATTAACATTGCAGATCAAAGTTCCAAAAACACAGAAGGTAACAATTAAACTGACTTCTGCTTCAGGAAATACACTGTTTGTAACCGGAAAAGAATTGCTGAAAGGAGAAAGCCAGATTCAGATTAATCAGATGTCAGCGTATACAAAGGGAATCTATATAGTGAGTGTATATAACAATGAAGGGAAAATTGTGGCTACCGAAAGGATTGTAAAATTATAAATGAGCCAAACAGTCAATACACTTACTATGCTGCAACAAAAAGCGGAATTAGCATTATTGCAACTGCAGAGGGTTTGGTATATTCGCAACTGTTATACTGGCAAATCAGATATTGGTAAAAGCAGCGGCAGCTTTACAGCTTAAAAACAGAGAGACATGTTTTTTTTAACGAATGGTACGAGTCAGGTGAGGATGATGAAAGGTTTAATAGCACTGATGTTTTTTGCTCTGCATTTTTTTTCCTGTAAAGATGTACGTTCTCAAATAGTGCCCGATGTTATAAAACTGAACCAGGAAGGATACTATCCCAACGCACCAAAAGCAGCAGTAATCACAAATCAGTTTTCTTCTGGCGATTTCTATCTCACATCTGAAAATCTGAAGGATACTTTCTTTAGAGCGGTATTGAGTGAAGAAAGGCAATCGGCTTATTCCTCCACTAAAACAAGAGTAGCTGATTTTTCTTCTTTTACCAGGCTCGGAAAATATCGGGTGGTTAATGGATCAACTTATTCTTACCCGTTTGAAATAAAGAACAATGTAAATCGTACTGCAGCTATTGCTGTACTGAAAGGATTTTATTATCAACGGGCTTCCATGCCGCTGGAAGAAAAGTATGCGGGCAAGTGGCACCGTGCAGGATTTCATCCTGATGATGTGGTGTACATTCATCCTTCAGCTGCAGATAAACAAAGACCTGAAGGCACAATTATTTCAACTCCCGGTGGCTGGTACGATGCAGGTGATTATAATAAGTACATTGTAAATTCCGGTATTACCATGGGTACAATTTTATCAGCTTATGAAGATTTTCCGGAATACTTTCAACTGCTCAAAACAAATATTCCTGAAAGTGCAGATGCTGTTCCTGATATTTTAAATGAAGCCATTTATAATCTCCGCTGGATGCTGACTATGCAGGATCCGAACGATGGAGGCGTGTATAATAAATGTACCAATGCAAGTTTCGATGGAATGGTTATGCCCGGTGTTACAAAAGCAAAAAGATATGTTGTACAGAAAGGAACTGCTGCCACGCTCGATTTTGCAGCTGTAACTGCACAGGCTGGCCGCATACTGAAAAACTTTCAACAACAATTTCCCGGACTGGCAGACAGTTGTATTACTGCCGCAAAAAAAGCATGGGAATGGGCACTGCTGAATCCTGCATTGGAATACAACCAGAACAGTATCAATAAACATTTTACACCTGCTGTTACTACAGGTGGTTATGGCGACAGAAATTTTAGCGATGAATGGCTTTGGGCAGCAGCAGAATTATTTTTAACCACAAGAGAAGATCGTTTTTATAAAGTTGTTGAGGATCATTTAAAAGATAACGTCAATTTACCAAGCTGGGGTAGTGTGGGAATGATGGCTTATTATTCTTTCCTGCATTTCAGTGATCAGCTTCCTGCAACATATTCTGCAACACTTACGCTAATGAAGAACAGGATCATCAGCATTGCAGATAGCTACATCGAGAAAGCAAATGTGAATGCGTTTCATACAGTAATGGGGCAATCGGTAAGAGATTTTAACTGGGGCAGCAATTCAAATGCAGCTAACCAGGGAATACTTTTGATCAAAGCTTATCTCTTAACCAAAGAGAAAAAGTATGTTGATTATGCACTCAGCAATGCAGATTATTTACTGGGCAGAAATGCAACCGGTTATTGTTTTGTAACCGGCAGTGGAACAAAGCCAACCATGTTTCCTCATCATCGTCCATCAATAGCCGATGGTATTGTTGAACCGGTACCTGGCCTGGTTGCCGGTGGACCTAACCCGGCTATGCAGGATAAGTGTACGTATCAATTTACTGAACCCGAAACTGCTTACACAGATGATGATTGTTCTTATGCTTCCAATGAAATTGCAATTAACTGGAATGCGCCGGTTGTGTATTTTTTAAATGCAATTGAGGCTTTGCAACGTGAGGTTGGATATATAAAAAAATAATTTCGAACTTAACAGGTATGAAAAAAATAGTTTTACTTCTGATGTTCATTTTTTGCTGGAGTTTTTTGTATGCACAGCAAACGCTTATTCAGTATTTATCAGGCACTGATAAAGACCATACAGTGGCATGGGATTTTATGTGCAGCAAAGGGATGAACAGTGGTAAATGGACAAAGATCCAGGTACCCTCTAATTGGGAGCAGCAGGGCTTTGGCACTTACAATTATTTTCAGGATTCTAATAACCCCGATGAACAGGGATTTTATAAATACAGGTTCAATACATCGGCTTCATGGAAAAATAAAAAAGTAGTGATTGTATTTGAAGCATCCATGACAGATACAGAAGTGAAAATAAATGGCAAGTCGGCAGGTGCAGTTCACCAGGGTGGTTTTTATGAATTTAAATATGATATAACAAAGCTCCTGAAACCATCCGGTGAAAATTTACTGGAAGTAACAGTGAGTAAAAAATCTTCCAATGAATCTGTTAACCGTGCCGAACGCAAAGCAGACTTCTGGTTGTTTGGAGGGATTTTCCGTCCGGTGTATTTAGAGATATTGCCGGTGACACATATTGAACGGATAGCCATTAATGCAAAAGCCAATGGAAATTTTTCTGTAAATGTTTTCTCCAATAATATCAAACAACAGCAAACAGTTGAAGCGCAGGTGCAGGAGTTAAATGGAAAAGCAGTTGGTAAACCGTTTGCCCTTAGCGCCAAAAGTGAAACCGTTTTACAACAACAGTTCAGCAATATAAAAACATGGAATGCAGAACAGCCCAATTTATACAAGGTTGTTATCTCCATCAAACAAAAAGGGAAAATTATTCATACTATTCAGCAAAGATTTGGTTTCAGAACGGCTGAACTGAAAGAGAAGGATGGATTTTATGTAAATGGAATAAAAGTAATTTTTAAGGGAGCGAACAGGCACAGTGAATGGCCTGAAACAGGACGAACATTAAGCCGCAGTATTCACCTGATGGATATTGCGTTGATGAAGGATATGAACATGAATGCTGTGCGCATGAGTCATTATCCACCCGATAAAGAGTTTTTAGATTTATGCGATTCACTTGGATTATATGTGCTGGATGAATTAACAGGATGGCAGGCTTCTTATGATACAGCTGTTGGAAGAAAATTAGTAAAAGAATTAGTGGTTCGGGATGTAAATCATCCCAGCATTGTTATCTGGGATAATGGTAATGAAGGTGGATGGAACAGGGGACTGGACAATGATTATAAAATTTATGATCCGCAAAACAGGTTAGTCATTCATCCATGGGAACGGTTTAATGGAACCAACACCAAACATTATCCTGATTACAGTTATGTGCAGAATGAAGTAATGAATCCGAAAGAAATTTTTTTCCCAACTGAATTTATGCATGGTTTATTTGATGGTGGACATGGAGCAGCTTTAGATGATTTCTGGACTGAGATGAAAAAGCATCCTTATTTTGCCGGTGGTTTTTTATGGTCACTGCATGATGAAGGCATTATGCGTAAAGATAAAAACAATGAAATGGATGTTGCAGGTAACCAGGCACCTGATGGTATTGTTGGACCGCACCGAGAAAAGGAGGGCAGTTATTATACCATTAAAGAAATCTGGAGCCCGGTACAAATTACCTTGGATAAATTACCTGCAAATTTTGATGGCAGATTGCCTGTTGAAAATTTATATGGTTTTACCAATTTAAATCAATGCAGTTTTCAATGGCAGTTAATACAATTTCCTGCTACTGAAAAAGGATCGGCAATTACTGTTCTTTCAAAAGGAACTGCAGCAATTTCTTTACTGCCCGGCGAAAAAGGAATTCTGCATCTTAAACTGGATAAGAATTATAGTAACGCTGATGCATTATATCTTACTGCAACAGATGCAAAAGGAAAAGAAATTTTTACCTGGAGCTGGGCAATCCATTCTCCAAAACAAA
>JAKFDY010000052.1:0-20876 GCA_036675885.1 Lacibacter sp.
TTACGAAAAGCGTTGCTGTCTCAATTTGCCAATAGTGATCTTACCACTGCACTAACTGAAAGTGGGTTGCTGAGTTCAAGAGGATTTATCCAGGAACTTGGTTCAAAAGTCAAGCATAAAATTATCCCGGCTCTGCTGGAGCCAACTGATTTTCTTTTTGTGATTGAACGTCTTTTCTACAAAAAGAATGATTATGTATGGATCGAAAAAATAGATACTGAATTATGGAAATCATTTTTCGGCAGGATCGGCATTGAAGTAAATCTCAACGAGCCTGCATTAAACAATCAGTTGCTGCAATCGATTCAAACACTATCGTACAGGTTGGCGATGATGGGGCTTGAGAAAGAAATCACCCGGCTGCATGATGCAAGAAACGACGCTGTGTTTCCTTTCCTTGAACAAAGCCGTTTGGTGAATATGTTGCTGGAGAAAAAGAAAAGTACACACAGCATACAGGATGAGAAAATCATTGCAGCAGGTATTTATGAAGCACTGCATAATTGTTTGCAAAGTGTAATATTTATTAAAGAGCAGCGCCGTAGTGTTGGTACAAGTTTGGCCGAAACGTTTTTACTTACCCGTATGGAGCAGCATGTAGAACGCATCCTGTTAATACTTGATGCTGTAGATAA
Source organism: Lacibacter sp. (assembly GCA_036675885.1). Lineage (GTDB taxonomy): Bacteria > Bacteroidota > Bacteroidia > Chitinophagales > Chitinophagaceae > Lacibacter. Next base: position 636 of record JAKFDY010000052.1, read on the forward strand.
TGATAAACGTTTCGATATTGAACGCTTCATTACTTATTTTATCACTGTAGTACGTAACCAAAACAGGAAAAACAGTTTAAGTGAATTCCTGTCGCAGAATGTTGGATTATTAGCTTACCAGATATCAGAACATGGTGGGAGGAGAGGCGAAACATTTATCACCAAAACAAGAAAAGAATTTAATCTTCTTTTTCTCAGTGCAATGGGTGGAGGATTCATTATTTCGTTCATTGCTATTTTCAAGAATCTATTGGGCAAAGTGGCACTTGCACCGTTTTGGCAAGGCGTAGCCTATAGTACGAATTACAGTATTGGTTTCTTATTGATACAGTCAACAGGTTCAACACTGGCTACCAAGCAACCTGCATTCACAGCATCTGCAGTTGCAAGTTCGCTCGACAGTTCAAAGTTGAAAGGACGACCGGATCTTGACAATCTTGCTGTAACTGTATCACAGGTGTCGAGAAGCCAGTTGGCATCTTTTGCAGGTAACCTGCTTGTTGTTTTTCCAATGACCTATTTATTGGCGATGTTGTTTTTCAAACTCACAGGTTCAAAGATCGCTGCTGGAGAAGAAGCATTGGCATTGCTGCAGGCACAGCATCCTTTTCAAACATTGGCATTGTTATTTGCATGTTTCACTGGTTTCTTTTTATTTCTGAGCGGACTGATAGCAGGTTGGGTTGAAAATTATGTGGTGTATGCACAACTGCCACAGCGAATAAGGCTGCATCCTGTATTACATCATTCACTTGGTAAAAAGCAATTAAACTGGCTGGTAAATCTTGTTGAGAATAAACTGGGTTCTATTGCCGGTAGTGTGTCGCTGGGTTTTTTCCTGGGTATGGCAGCGTTTATGGGAAAGATATTCGGCATCCCGTTCGACATCAGACATATCACCATTTCCGCAGGTAACACCGCCATTGGTTTCTTTGGTTTGGAAGGACCGATCGACTATCGTTATCTCGGCACTATTCTGCTTGGTGTAAGCTTAATTGGTTTTCTCAACTTTTTTGTAAGTTTTGGTTTTGCATTTTTTGTGGCGGTGAAATCAAGAGGTATCAAGTTGAGGGACTATCCTGAGTTCCTTGGTATTTTGTGGCGTTATCTGCGTAAACGGCCTTTGGATTTTATTATTCCGCTAAAAAACAGGAACGAAATATCGTAAAATGAAAAAAGGCTCACAAAGTGAACCTTTTTTCTGTGGGAGCACACGGGCTCGAACCGCGGACCCTCTGCTTGTAAGGCAGATGCTCTGAACCAACTGAGCTATGCTCCCGTTTGGGGAGTGCAAAGATAAGGGTGAGAGTTTTTCTAAAAAATTTTTTTTGAAAAATATTTTTAAACTGAAAATAGGTTGTGGAATAAGTAAAAAGCTCAGTTAAAACGACTGAGCTTTTTGCTTAAAGAAGATAGCTCATTAATTCACATCCTTCCCTTCTTTCAGTTTATTGATCATCGTCTGCACATTGTTTTTATTGGGTTGATCGGGTGCCAGTGGCAAAGCCAGGTTTGCATACTTCAGTGCATTTTTGTAATCAGCATTTCCGGAATAACCTCTCACTAAGCCCATCAATGTGGTAAACTGGTTCGGGTTCTTATCATGATTTTGCTTAAATACTTCCAATGCCTCTTTCGTTTTTTTCAATTGCAGCAGTTGTCTGCCGTATTGATGAATATCCTGCATATTACCAAAGACCATTGCTTTTTTCATTATTTCAGCCGCATCACTTCCACGACCAAGCTTTTCCAGCAATTGTGCTTTTACTGCCCATGCACCAAACACACGGTCGCCACCAAAGCCACGGCTTGTTGCAGAATCGGCCCATAACAATGCTTCTTCTAAATTGGTATTGCGTTGTAAACACCAGTTTGCTGCCTGATTCCAGCTTTGCCAGATGAAACCTTTCTCCGTACGCAATTCTTTGCGGAATGAAGCGATCTGTTCTTTCACATAATCAGTTTCAATACGAAAAGGAAACATCAGTTTTTCCCACTGCAATGCAACTGTAGCACCGGCTTCACTTTCATTCATGAATTCGTATTTCAGCCATTCAACTGATTTGTCTGACGCAACAGCTTTTACAGGAACACGCAGGGCATCTTCTTTCGCATCGTAATAATAATGACCCCACGATGTAGAGTTGTTCGATAAGATTAATGTTGAACCATTTGGATCATACGCAAGAAACAAACCATACCTGCCGGCCTTCAACGGCTTTCCCTCTACTGTAACATCAGTGCTGAATTCAATGGTTGTATTTTCATTGGCACCTGCACGCCATGGAGCAGATTTGCTGCTGCCAAAACCAGGATCAGTAAAACCAACTGGAACAAGTTCGCCCCATACTTTTCCTTCACGACCTTTCACCGCCGGACGATCATAATGAATGGTTACATCAGTTAAACCGATACGTTCACTCACCGATGCTTTTTTATTGCCACCACTTGGTGCAACAGTTAAAGGAATTTGTGCAAAAGAAGTAAAACAGAGAGCACTGCCGAGTAACAGTAAACACAATTTTTTCATGAATGATAAGTTTTGTTGCACGTAATCTAATGAACACTCAGGGTAAGTTCTTATTGAATGTGATTAGTGAAAAAAGTGATGGATAAGCGGAGTATTTTCTTTGTTTACATCATTTATGAACGGCTGATTATTACCAACGTTTTGGAGTGAGGGCTTCAACACAGAAAAAAAGGGGATATAACTTTTAACCAACAGTCTGTCGTGGTTTTATATCAGGTCTGTCCTGGTAACCCCAATGTTCATCATCGTGCAGATCTTCGCCATTGTAAGTTCCATATCGGATAATGCTGTATGCAAGCAGGCACAATAATACCGGCGAAAAGAAAAACAGAACGGTTGTGAAATTGTTTGCCAGGTTAAACTGTAACAGCACAACATAAACCAAAAGGTAAACCGTTGCAAAAAGTGTTGATATGGCAGGATGCTTTAACATAACCTGGTTACACAGTGGCAAAATTAGTGCCCTTTATTAAAACCGAAGCAATTTCTAAGCATTTACAATTAGCGGCTCAACAATTTTTTGGTGGCAGATAATCTATGCTTTTGCAAATGTGCAGTCTAAAGTTGCCGCATTTTTTACATATGTTAACGCTGTTTTTTATCAGGGATTTCACTGTATTATTGCTAATCACTAACCAAATATGTCTGATCTGTCGCACACCTCTGCATTTGAGTTGCTACTGTTTTTTGAACTCACTCCCGACCTGGTTTGTATTGCCCGGAAAGATGGTTATTTTCAGCAGGTAAACCCCGCAGTTATTAAGAAACTTGGGTATACTGTTGAAGAGTTATACGCTCAGCCAATTAGTAATTTTATTCATCCCGAAGACAGGTTATTTACACAGCAGCACCGCAATGAACTCATTGCCGGTAAGCCGCTTGTAAATTTTCAAAACAGGTACGTTACAAATGAAGGCACAATTATCTGGCTCGACTGGACTTCTGTTTTTCTGCCGGGAAAAGAATTGGTGTTTGCCATTGCCAAAGATGTAACAGAACGAAAACTGGCTCAACTTGAAGTAGAAGAAAAATACAACCGATTTAAAGGGTTAGCCAATCATTTTAAAGGCAGTATTGAACGTGACCGTAAGTATCTCTCGATTGAACTGCACGAAGAGCTGGCGCAGTTGCTGGCCGTGTTGAAAATTGATATAGACTGGATTCGGGCAAAAGAAATAGAACTGCCTGACGCTGTTGGCAAACGTCTTGAACATGCAGCTGTTATTACTGAAATGTTGATAAAAACCATTCAACGTATTTCATTTACGATAAGCCCGGGTATGTTAAATGATCTTGGTTTAATTGAAACATTGCGATGGCATTGTAACGAGTTTTCTGTTATCAGTACAATCGACTGTCAACTGGAAGGCAGTTGTAACGATGAAGCAATTAGCAAGGAAATACAACTTGATATTTTCCGTATTTGCCAGGAAGCATTGCACAATGTGCTTTATCATTCTGAAGCAACTGCAGCAACTATTACCATTACAGAAACCGACAACGATTTTTCCTTTGTAATTACTGACGACGGAAAGGGTTTTGATATTACACGCTTACAGCATAGCAATGGCTTAACAGTTATAAAAGAACGTGCAGCTTCTATTAATGCTGTTGTTACAATAATAAGTAAACCCGGTAAAGGAACAGAAGTGCGTTTAACGTTGAAAAAATAATAGTTCTATTTTGCCTGGTATTGCTTCGACAGATTCCTGATGCGGATATTCCTGAAATCAATAGGCTGACCTTCGCTTTGCAAAGCAATAAAACCACTGCTCAATAATTTTCCATCCTGTTTTATGTTGGGATCGTAACGGGCCACTACGCCGCCACCGATTTGTGGTTTTGAATATTGCAATACCGTATCGCCATTAATGATATGAGTGATTAACGAATCGCCCAGCACAATCAATTCTGCACTTACCCATTGTTCACCATCATATGTTTTTGAAGTTGAATTGATGCAATGCGATGGAACAATTGTTCCCTTCTGCATTACCTCAGTACCCGGTGAACACATATTACCTGTTGGCCGTGGTTTACCATCGCTGAGGCCGCCGAGGAATTGCATTTCAACAGAGATGGGCCAGTCCTGTTCCTTCGGCATAGTGCGTGGATCTTGTGAATGAAACATCACACCGCTGTTGCGCAAGGTATAAGAAGGCGCTGTTTTGAACCATTCGCCTACAAAGCGATATTCGAGTTTCAGATGATAGTAAGAGTAGGGAGTATTGTAATAAAGATGACCAAACTGTTCATTGAAATCGCCGTACTGATCATAACGCACTTTGATAATGTTGTCTTCCACACGAAAGGTGTTGGCGAAGTTAACACCCACATCATGGTGCTGAATCTTAACGGTCCAGTCGTTCATGTCTTTGCCATTGAAGAGAGGTACCCATTGATCAGCTGCTTGTGTTTTGTTGCTGCTGCTGCAACTGTTAATGATGAATGATGAAAGAAGAACGATAATGATTGAATAAGAATGGCGCATTGTTATTGAAATATGGATGCCGAAGATAGTTGAAAGAAAGCAAATGTTGCAAGAGGAACGATTGCGCAATAAGTTGCTTCGGCGTGAGGATTGACCAGGCGGCCAACAACATGGAACGATTTTTTACAACAAGCAACGGTTTACACCGCAGGACTGTCAGCCTTTTGATAAAGGGTGTTTTGGGTATCTGTTATTAAATTCAGGCAACAGAATATTCGATAAATTATTAATTTTTGTATTTTGTACATGCCATGAAATACGTAGTTATTTTATCTGCTTTAGTGTTGCTTTCTGCAACGGGTTGTAAAAAAGAAACAGTGTCAGACGAGCAACAAATGCAAGGCACATGGCTAAGGGTTGGCACTGATGGTAGTGGCCCGGCAGGAACACTCGTCTTTTCCCAGGCAGTTGGTAGTAATATGCTTCAGTTTGATTGTTCCGGATCTCCCGGCCCGGGATGGCCCGCTACGGCCAATACAACTTACTCATTCCAAAACGGCAAACTCAGTTTTGTTGATTATTCAAACAGCAGTGGAACTATTTATACGGCTGATAGTTTTACCTGGATTACAAAAGGAGAGGAGTTTGAAATAAAACTTCGTCAGTTGCTGTTATTTATGTCTGCTGATTATAAAGTGCGGTTAAAAAAAACAAATTGAGTCAGGTTGTTTTGTAATAAAGTGTTGCTGCGTTTATACGACACGGACGACACTGGTACTCAATCCCAAAATATTGTAAATACATTTTTTGTTTTGTCATACGGTCCAATGTTGACAGGAATCTCGTAAACCCACCCTTCATTTATATCGTCAGGGAATAAATCTCTTATCCTTTCTTCTAGCAGTTCAATACTTATACTTCCGATTATATAAACAGTGTCAGAGAAAACCCATTCTTCTGGCTCTTCAATATCAATAACTCTTATGAAGATAGAATCGACAAGTTTTTCTTCCAGGAGTTTAAAAAAGGTATTGCGAAATAATGAAACAGATGGTTTGTTTGGATAAATGTTTACTCCAATTGAATTTTCGAAATGATTACCTACAAAGAACTCGTCAAAAGTCAGTACTACTTCATTTTCTGGAAATCCAAGTCGTTCAAGTTTTGTTATTAAATCTGCTTTGTTAAATGCCATAAAGAGATAATTGTTACGTTTTGTAGCACTACGATTTGTACTGTTGGCTCCCTAACGACAGTACAAATATTTACTTCCTAAAACTCTTACTCACCACTAACTCCTTACTCCCCGCTGTATAAGCATAAAATCCTTCGCCACTCTTTACACCTAACTTACCTGCAGTAACCATATTCACCAACAGGGGACATGGTGCATATTTCGGATTGCCAAAGCCATCGTGCAATACACGCAAAATAGCAAGACAAATATCCAGCCCAATAAAATCAGCTAACTGCAAAGGACCCATCGGGTGAGCCATACCCAATTTCATCACCGTATCAATTTCTTCCACACCTGCAACGCCTTCATGCAAACTGCAAATAGCTTCATTAATCATGGGCATTAAAATGCGGTTGGCAATAAAGCCGGGATAATCATTCACCACGCAAGGCACTTTGCCCAGTTCTTTACTCAACTCTACAATTTTATCTGTTATTTCTTTCCTGGTTGCATAACCGTTAATGATCTCTACGAGTTTCATCACTGGTACCGGATTCATGAAATGCATTCCAATCACCATGTCGGGCCGTTTGGTTACAGAAGCAATTTTAGTAATGGAAATAGACGAAGTGTTTGTTGCAAGAATACATCCCGAAGGAGCTGCTTTATCAATCTCTTCAAAAATATCAAGCTTCAGCTCTGCATTTTCTGTTGCAGCTTCAACAATGAGTTCGGCATTGGCTACACCTTTCAACAGATCATGTGTGGTGGTAATGTTTTTTAACGTGCTTTGTTTTTGCTCTTCGGTAAGTGTGCCTTTTGCAATCTGCCGGTCGAGATTTTTTGTAATAGTCTCTATTGCTTTTGGCAACTGACCGGGATTTACATCAATCAATGTTACGCTAAAACCTGTTTGGGCAAATACATGTGCAATTCCATTTCCCATGGTTCCTGCACCAACTACGGCGATATTTTTCATTGTGATTTTTTTGTATTTTATGAAATCGAAAATAGGAGGTGGAAAATCGAAAGTAGATTCACCGCCAAACAATCGTTTAACGAAAGTCGAAAGTATTCATCAAATTTAAAAATTATGAGTCAACAATTAAAAGATCGTACAAAAGCGTTTGCGGTAAGAGTCATCAAAATGTGTAAAGAAATTCCTCCGGGAAAAATTGAAGATATACTGGTGAGGCAGGTAGTGCGGTCAGCGACATCTGTTGGTGCAAACTACAGATCTTCTTTAAGGGGAAGAAGTACGGCTGATTTTATTTCAAAACTTACAATTGCAGAAGAAGAGGCCGACGAAACCTGTTACTGGATTGAGTTAATGCAGGAGGTTGAAATCTTTCCTGCCAGGAGATTAGCATTATTACATAAAGAAGCAACAGAAATCACAGCTATCTTAACAGCATCAGGTAAAACAGCAAAAGCAAAAAGGAAATAATGGTGGATACTTTCGATTTTCCACTTTCCACTTTTAATTTTTCTTCTTGAAATCTCCCCGTTTCCATGCCTGTATAAATTCGTTCCAGGCAACCGGGTTAAAGATATTCTGCGGACGGAACTGTCCATTATAATATTGCGATTGTGCGTATTTATTCTGCACATACCTCGAGTTTTCACTGCCATCTCTCGGCAGCGATTGCTGCAATATTCTTGATTGTGCGGTTCGTGTATTTTGCCGGGCCACTTCTATTTTATCGGCAGGCACATCGGCCGTTACAAATTCCCGTTCAAACTGCTCACGCCGTGGTCTTGCTTTAATAATGGTGGCAGGCAGGTAAACGGTATCAACCACCATCAATTGAATAACGCTGAACGAATTTCCCTGAATGTTTGCCGGTATCACCACTTCTTTTGGTTTAAAACCAACATAGGTGAAGTCGATAATATCACCTTTCAACACCACAATGCTGAACACGCCTTGCTCATTGGTGAACGTACCACGGTTCTGGTTACGGAGCTTTACGGTAACACCGGGCAGTCCACGAAGGCTGTCGGCCGTCATCACTACACCATATAATTGAACGATGGAATCTTTAAATGACTCGAACTGAGCTTTTACAGCAATGGGGGCAAGCAAACCAAGCAGCAGCGAAAGGAGTAGAAATTTCTTCATCTGCTCAAAAATAAGTGGAAAACATGATTTGCCTCACCTATCGGAAGCGATCTATGGTTAATTTTGCAGTCTGATCAGCTTTTTTAACAAATACTACTACACATGACAAAGGAACAAGTGCTGCAGGCCTTGAGTAACGTACAGGAACCCGACCTTGGCAAAGATCTCGTAACCCTGAATATGATCCAGAACCTGGAAATAAATGGAAACGATGTAAGCTTCACGATTGTATTAACAACTCCCGCATGTCCTATGAAAGATATGATGGGTAACGCATGCCGCAATGCAATTCATTTGCTGGTGAATAAAGAAGCGAATGTAAACATCAGCTTCACATCAAACACAAGCAGCAACAGGAAAGATCCAAAATCAGTATTACCGAACGTAAAAAATATTATTGCAGTTGTGAGTGGTAAAGGTGGTGTGGGTAAGAGCACCGTTAGTGCCAACCTCGCCATTGCATTAGCACAAAGCGGTGCAAAAGTTGGGTTGATGGATGCTGATATTTACGGACCCAGTGTGCCGATTATGTTTGGTGTAAGAGGTGAACGTCCGAAGATGACAGAAGTGAATGGCAAGGGCATGATTGTACCAATGGTGAAGTATGGTATCAAGTTTATGAGCATTGGTTTATTGGTGAATGAAAAAGATGCCATTGTCTGGCGTGGACCAATGGCCAGCAGTGCCATTCGTCAGTTTGTAACAGATGTGTTGTGGGAAGAACTGGATTATTTGGTAATTGATATGCCGCCGGGTACAGGTGATATTCATTTAACGTTGGTGCAAACCGTTCCGGTAACAGGAGCAATTGTTGTAACAACTCCACAGGATATTGCATTGGCTGATGCAAAGAAAGCTGTAGCAATGTTTGGACAGGCGCAAATAAAAGTGCCTATCATTGGCTTGGTGGAGAACATGGCTTATTTCACACCGGCAGAATTACCCAACAACAAGTATTACATTTTTGGAAAAGATGGTGGTAAACGTTTGGCCGATGAATTTGAGTTGACCTTCCTCGGGCAAATTCCGTTGGTGCAAAGTATTCGTGAAGGTGGCGATTATGGCAAACCGGTTATGGCCGGTGATGATGAAGTGACAAAAAAAGCTTTCGTAGAGTTTACAGATGCAGCTGTACGCAGTATTTCCATGCGTAATGCAGAAATACCTGCAACCCAAACGCTTGAAATTGTCTCTTAAAGATATACTGGTTTGATTTTTATGATGGCGGGCCAAAGGCCCGCTATTTTTTTGGCACGATAATTTTAGGGTGTGTATTGCTAATCATTATTCATTCATTTGCAAAAATCAATTGTATGGAAATTATTGCAACATTATTGATTGGTGCCATTGCAGGATGGCTCGGCAGTCAATTATTTAAAGGAAGGGGCTTAGGCTTACTGGGTAATATAGTTGTAGGTATTTTGGGAAGTTTTGTTGGGTACTGGTTGCTCGGTAAAATGGGTGTAAGTTTTGGTGCCGGCTGGATTGGCGCTATTTTAACCGGTGCACTTGGTGCCGTTATTATTTTGGCCATTACAAATGTGCTGTTTAAAAGCAGTACATAAGTTGGGCAGCATTGTATTAACGGCGGGCTAATGGTCCGCCGTTATTTTTTTGTAACCTGAATGTTTGCACCTGTCTTTTTTTTGCAGAGCCTTACCTTTGGCACATGTATAATCTTAGCAATTTTAAAGAACCTGATGAGCAGGTTGTTGTTGAATTTATGAAACAGCATCCGTTTGCGATGCTCATTGGTAATGCCGATGGACGTTCGGTTGCAACACAGTTGCCACTGATGATTGAAGAACGGGAAAATAAATTGTATTTACTCGGACATGTAACAAGGAAACAGGATCATCATCTTGTGTTTGAAAAAAATACAGAAGCGTTGGTGATCTTTACAGGCGCACATGCATATGTAAGTGCAACCTGGTACGAAAATCCGCAGAATGTAAGTACATGGAACTACAGCAGTGTGCATGCACGTGGGCAACTTCGTTTTTTAGATGAACAGGGATTGGCTGATGCATTGCGGAAACTGTCGCTGCATTACGAACATAACAATTTGCACTCTGCAACAATATTTGATAATTTACCAGAAGAATACACTGCACGTTTAATGAAAGCCATTGTTGGCTTTGAAATTGAAGTGACTTCATTGGAGCATGTATTTAAACTGAGCCAGAACAGGGATGAGAAAAGTTATCATAATATCATCGATCATTTGAAAGCAGAAGGTAGCGAAGCTGCTGAAGTGGCGAAGGTGATGGAAGAGCGAAAAGATAAAGTATTTGAAAAATGAGAGTATTGATTCTTACACTGTTCATTTTATTAATTGGTTCATGTACAACGAAGCTGATGCAGAATAATGTTACTAAAATTGAAGGGTTCGATAAACAAGGTCATCGTGGCTGCAGAGGATTAATGCCGGAGAATACAATTCCTGCAATGTTACATGCATTGGATCTTGGCGTAACAACACTTGAGTTGGATGTCGTAATTACAAAAGACAAACAGGTTGTTGTTTCACATGAACCTTTTTTTAATCATGATATTACAACTAAACCAACTGGTGAAGCCGTTACGATAGCAGAAGAAAAAGGGTTGAATATTTTTCAGATGACGTATGTGCAGGTGAAAACCTTTGATGTGGGGTTGAAACCTCATCCACGTTTCCCGCAACAAAAGAAAATTGCTATACACAAACCTTTGCTGCGTGATCTGTTTGATAGTGTGGCTGTTTATATGCAATCGCATAATCGTCCGCAACCATATTTCAATATTGAAACAAAATGTTTACCCATTGGCGATGGTCTTTATCATCCAAAGCCCGATGAATTTGTTGAAATATTGATGACGGTGATCAAGGAAAAGAAACTGGAAGAACGTGTGATCATTCAATCATTTGATTTTCGCACATTGCAATACCTGCATCAACATTATCCTCAAATAAAAACAGCGATGTTGATTGAAGATGATGATAAACGTGGAATTGAAAAACAAATTCAAGCATTGGGTTTTCAGCCAACGATCTACAGTCCGCATTATTCATTGGTGAATGCTGAGTTGATTAAATACTGTCACGCAAAAAAAATCAAAGTGATTCCGTGGACGGTGAATACAAAAGAGGAAATTGAACAATTAAAGAAAATGGGTGTTGATGGCATCATCAGCGATTATCCGAATCTATTTTAACAGAATGCACCCCGTCAGACGCCCTCGTCGGACGGATTACTGATTTAAACGAATAGGTCCGACGAGGGCGTCTGACCATTGCCAGCATATGAATTTTCAACCAACGCTTGCTTTTGCACAGCAGCTCGATGAACAGGATCCGTTAAGAGCATTCCGTCAGCAATTTATTATTCCTTCAGCCAATGAAACAGAGAAAGTTTATTTCCTTGGCAATTCTTTGGGTCTGCAACCAAAGCGCACAAAAGATAAACTGCAAACTATTCTCGACGATTGGGGAAAGCTGGGTGTAGAATCATTTTTTCATGCCGAACAGCCGTGGATGGATTATCACGAGAGATTGGTTGATCCGTTAAGTAAGATCGTTGGTTGTTTGCCGCAAGAAGTAACAGTGATGAATAACCTCAGTGTGAATTTGCATTTAATGCTGGTGAGTTTTTATCGTCCGCAGGGCAAACGGTATAAGATACTTTGCGAAGCAAAAGCATTTCCCAGTGATCAGTACATGATGGAAACACATGTAAAGCATCATGGGTTTGATCCTGCTGATGCCATTATTGAAGTAGCACCAAGACCGGGAGAGCATACCATCCGCAATGAAGATCTGCTGCAGATCATTGTGCAGCATCGTGAAGAATTGGCTTTGGTCTTATTCGGCGGAATTAATTACTATAGCGGACAAGTATTCGATATGCAAACCATTACACAGCTGGCAAAACAGGCTGGTGCAAAAGTTGGTTTCGATCTGGCACATGCAGCTGGTAATATTGAATTGGATTTACACGACTGGAATGTTGATTTTGCCTGCTGGTGTAATTACAAATATCTCAACTCTGGTCCGGGTGCCGTGGCAGCTGCCTATGTGCATGAACGTTATCATACCGATCCATCGATACAACGTTTTGCAGGGTGGTGGGGTTATGAAAAAGAAACCCGTTTTCAAATGGAAAAAGGGTTTAAGCCCGTTCAATCGGCTGAAGGCTGGCAGTTGGGCACACCTGCTTTGTTGTTATACGCATCGCAACTGGCTGCATTGGAAATTGTGGAAGAAGCTGGTTGGGAAAATATCAACCGCAAAAGAAAATTACTCACAGAATATTTGTGGTATATTCTTGATGAAGTAAATGCTTCGCAAAAACAACCCATCATTGAATTCATCACTCCACGTAACGAAGGTGAGCATGGTTGCCAGGTGAGTATGAACATGCTGCAACGGGGCAAAGAGATTTACGATGCGTTGATGGAGCAGGATTTCTTTGTCGATTGGCGTGAACCATCGGTGATCCGTTTGGCACCCGTGCCATTGTATAATATGTTTGAGGAAGTGTGGAAATTCGGTGAGGCGATGAAGAAAATACTAAGTCCGTAAATCGGAGAAGCAGGAAGTCCGAAAGAATTAAACTGATCGTTTTGCAGCTTGATTCTTTCGGACTTTCCGACTATTGACTTCGATCATTCTCCTTCCCGACTTTCTTTTATCTTTGCGCTATGACAGAATTTGCATCATATATTTTCATTGATCCGGAAGTGCGTTTCGGAAAGCCTTGTTTAAAGGGCACACGAATTGCTGTTGGCGATGTTCTCCAGCTGTTGGCGCAAGGCGTTTCACATGAAGAAATACTATCTGATTTTCCTTTGTTGACTGAACAGCATATTCTGGCTGCTCTTGCATTTGCCGCTAACAGGGAATCAATGATTAAAATGATCGCAGCCTGATGAAATTATTACTGGATGCAAATATTTCCTGGCGGCTGGTAAAGTTGTTGCAAGAAAAGGGGATTGATTGTATTCATGTTGAACAAACTGATTTATCAGTTCCGGCAACAGATAGATCCATCTGGCAATTTGCATTAGCAGAAAATCTTATCATTGTTACAAACGATGAAGATTTTTTAAATCTCTCTAACCTATATGGGTTTCCTCCAAAAGTCATTTTGATAAAAACAGGTAATATGCGAACTGTTTACCTGCTTGAATTGATGATAAAACATTATTCTTCCATCAACGAGTTTTCAAATTCTGCAGACATTGGTCTGCTTGAAATATATACCAAATCATGACCCGTCAATTTTTAGTTGAGCAAATTCAGCAAAAGCAATCATACCTGTGTGTTGGCTTAGATACAGATCTTACCAAGATCCCAAAACATTTACAATCGCATCCTGATGCGATGTTTGAATTTAATAAAGCTATCATTGATGCTACTTTGCCGCATTGTGTGAGTTACAAGATCAACACGGCGTTTTACGAAGCAATGAGTGTGAAAGGATGGGAGGTGATGGAACGCACTGTCAATTATATTCCTGCTACACATTTTAAAATTGCAGATGCCAAGCGTGGCGATATCGGCAATACATCCTCACAATATGCACGTGCTTTTTTTGAAGCCATGAATTTTGATGCCGTAACTGTTGCGCCATACATGGGCGAAGACAGTGTGCGTCCTTTTTTAGAGTATGAGGGCAAGTGGGCAATTGTGCTTGGGTTAACATCCAACAAAGGCGCAAGCGATTTTGAATTGAAGCAACTGATCAGCGAAAATGACGAAACGCATTTGCGTGCAGAGTTTTTGTACGAACGTGTATTACGCACTGTTGCTAAATGGGGCACACCTGATAACCTGATGTTTGTTGTTGGCGCAACACAGGCCGAAGAGTTTGTAAACATCCGCAGTATTATTCCCGATCATTTTTTATTGGTGCCCGGCGTTGGTGCACAGGGTGGAAGCTTAAAAGATATTTCAGAAAAAGCGATGCTGGCTGGCCCCGGTGCTTCAGCCCGGGGAGATGTAGGTTTATTAGTTAACGCAAGTCGTGCAGTAATTTACGCTTCTGGCAAAGAAGATTTTGCAACAGAAGCAAAAGCAATTGCAGAGCAATATCAGTTTGAGATGAAGAGTTATTTACCCGCATCTCCTAAGGAGGTATAGTGCATTAAGGGGTATCAACGAATTCCATTTTTGCAAGAAATTGTAAAAATGGAATTGCTTTAAAATCTGTCAATTTTATTCCAGGGAATCAGACCGATATTGTCTGTTGTTATTTCATCGGTATTGCCGCCATGTATTAATGTTGAACTGCTGACTGGTTGATATTTTTTCCAATACAACAATCCCCGTAAATGATCCCTGTTGGGTTTCTTTGTTGCTTTTACTTCTATGCCATGTAGTTCATTGTTTTTTTCAAGAATTAAATCCACTTCATTGCCTGCACTGTCTCTGAAATAATACATGCCATCGGTTGTGCCACTGTTAGCCCGGTTTTTTTTGATTTCGGTGATAATCCAGTTTTCAAAAATAGCTGCGTACTTATCGTGTTTTCTTAATGCAGTCATACTGTTAATGCCGAGCAAATGACAAAGTAATCCAGTATCAACAAAATAAAGTTTAGGGCTTTTGATAATACGTTTGTTAAGGTTATTGTACCAGGGTTGCAGCAGGTAAATGATATAACTGTTTTCCAAAATGCCCAGCCATGCAAGAATGGTTTTAGTATCGACGCCCACCTGTTTGGCTATTTCATCACGGTTGATAATTTGCCCTGCATAATGTGCAGTGATAAAAATAAAACGGTTGAAAGCTGCAAGATTGGTAATGTTACGAAGCAACCTCACATCCCGTTGCAAGTATGTTTGTACATACGATTGCATCCATTTTTCCGGCGATAGATCTTCATTCCAGATTTCGGGATAACCAACAGTGAAAATATTCCCATCAGGTTCTTCATACGCCAGTTTTGCTTTTTTTAATTCAGCATACGAAAGAGGTAGCAGTTCAATATATCCGGCTCTTCCTGCAAGTGACTGGCTGATCTGTTCCTGTAGTAAAAAGTTATTTGAGCCTGTTAGGAGGAACTGCCCACGCTTTGTATTTTTATCTAACATTCCCTGTAACTGACGAAACAGGTCTGGAACCCTCTGTACTTCATCCAATATAGCCCCTTTGGCATATTGCTTCATAAAGGATGCTATGTTCGTTTCTGCCAGCTCCTGCGTTTGTGGATTTTCAAAACTCACATAGGGTTTGCCTTTAAACAACATTTTTCCCAGCGTGGTTTTGCCGCTCTGCCTTGGGCCGGTAATACAAACCGCCCTGAACTGGGAAAGCATAAACTTTGATTCGGTGAAAATATCCCGTTGTATCATACAATTCCATTTTTGCAAGAAATTGTAAATCTGGAATCGGGAAACCCCGTCGGCGGTTGCAAACCCTTGCAGCGGTTGTTGAAGTTTATTTTATTTCTTTCATCATCACCTCCTTCACCTTCTCAGCCCATCTCCCATAATCTTTTGCTGATGGGTGCAATCCATCTTCAGTAACCAATGTTTTATCTGTTGCAGCTTCTCTTGTAAATGCTGTAATGTTGATGTAATGTACTTTGTATTTCTTAGCGATCTTTTCATTGATGGCATTAAATGCATCAATCTCTTTAGCAATTTTATTCCGATCCCGGTCTTTTGCAAAAGGCGTTACACCCCAATCAGGAATACTTAAGACAATTACATGATTCGCTTTATCACCTGCATAACCAATTGCCTGTTGCAACAGTTCTTCAAATTGCTGTGCATATTCTTTTGCACTCCTGACACGGTATTGATTGTTTACACCAATGAGTAGTGTAACAAAATCAAAAGGCACAGCTAATCGTACACGACTTAATTGTTCCTGCAGTTCGTCGGTGGTCCATCCTGTTTTAGCAACAATCGCCGGATCATTGATATTTATTTTTTCTTTCCTTAAAAGCGTAACAACCTGGTTCGGAAAGTTTTTTTCTATAAGAACACTTTCGCCAATGGTATAAGAATCGCCAAGAGCAAGATAGGTAAGTGGTTTGCTTTGCGTAAATGCAGTACTCATAAATAGTATAGAGATAAAAAAGCTCAAGAAGTTTTGCATGTTCAATTAATTTTCAGGAATGCCTGTTTTAAAACTGCCACTTCCAATCGTCCACCAGGGTCTTATGTCGTAAGTTAAACGGCCGGCAATTATTGCAGGATCTGTTTTTGCCAGCAACTCGATCTCTTCTTTTGTTTTACAACCGGGTGCAGATGCATCAAAAATAAAAAGCCCAACCCAGTCGCCGCCGTCGCCAAAGGGTCCGGCAACTTTCAGTTTTCCTTCTTTATGCAGACGAGCTATATTCGACATATGGCCTTCCTGAATTTTAGCGGCAGTTGCAGAATCCTGCGAACGGTTAGGACCTTTCAACAACATCATAAACCAGTAAGTCTGAATTTTTTCTTTCGGTTTTTCAGTTCCCTGCTGTGCATAGGCTTTGCAGGTTACAACCAGTAAAAAGAAAAGAAATAATTGTTTCATACAGGAAGCGTTTGATTGGCGAAAAAGTACAACTTTTTTGTGTGGAAGCACACACGTACATTTGTTAACTTTTAAAATGAACGTCTTTGCTATGTCAGTGAAACAAGACCTTTTCCAGAGTCCCGATTATTATTTAGTAGATGAATTGTTAACCGAAGAACATAGGCTGATTCGTGATGCAGTTCGCAGCTGTGAAAAAGAAGAAATTTCTCCCATCATAGAAGACTATGCACAGAAAGCAGAGTTTCCTGTACAGATCGTTAAACAAATGGGCGACTTAGGTTGCTTTGGTCCAACTGTGCCTGTTGAGTACGGAGGTGGCGGTTTGGATTATATCAGTTATGGGTTGATGATGCAGGAACTTGAACGTGGCGATAGTGGTGTGCGTTCAACAGCAAGTGTGCAGGGAAGTTTGGTGATGTATCCCATTTATGCTTATGGTAACGAAGAACAGCGTAACAAATATTTACCCAAGCTTGCGAGTGGTGAATGGCTTGGTTGCTTTGGTTTAACAGAACCAAATCATGGAAGTGATCCAAGCAGTATGCTTACGAATATAAAAGATGCAGGCGATCATGTTATTTTGAACGGCGCAAAAATGTGGATTAGTAATGCGCCTTTTTCACAGATGGCCGTTGTTTGGGCAAAAGATGAAGACGGTATTGTGCGTGGTGTAATTGTGGAAAGAGGAATGGAAGGGTTTTCTACACCAACAACACATGGCAAGTGGAGTTTGCGTGCAAGTGCAACAGGCGAGTTAGTTTTTGATAATGTAAAAGTGCCAAAGGAAAATATTCTGCCGAATGTAAAAGGATTGAAAGGTCCGTTGGGTTGTTTAACAAAAGCACGCTATGGAATTGCATGGGGTGTGTTAGGAGCAGCAATGGATTGTTACGATACTGCTTTACGTTATAGTAAAGAACGTATTCAATTCGACAGGCCGATTGCAGGATTTCAATTGCAACAAAAAAAGTTGGCGGAGATGATCACTGAAATAACCAAAGCACAATTATTAAATTGGCGCCTGGGTGTATTGATGAGTGAAGGCAGAGCTACACCGCAACAGGTGAGCATGGCCAAGCGTAACAGTTGTGAAATTGCAACAAATATTTGCAGAGATGCACGGCAAATGTTGGGTGGCATGGGTATTACCGGCGAATATTCTGTAATGCGCCACATGATGAACCTGGAAAGTGTAATTACATATGAAGGAACACATGACATTCATCTTTTAATTACAGGCATGGACATTACAGGTATTAATGCGTTTAAATAATTACTATTTAGTTCTGATGGAAGGATATCTTAACAGGATATCCTTTTTTTATGAGTATCTTTCTAATACAAAGAATTTCAACTGTTTTTAGTCCTCCTTAAGGAGAGATTTCTTTTTTTCCGATGCAACTATTTTTTGTGGCATCCATCTTGCAATACACCCGGCGGAATTCCTTTTTTCTGCCAGTACTCTATGTAAACTGACTGTAATTCATCCCGATTTCTAACAAAAAATGTATCTGTATGGTAACAGTAATCATTCCGGTATTGAATGAAGCCGAAACAGTTGAGAGCGTTATCAGGTTTGCATTCAAAAACAAGCATGTAACAGAAGTGGTTGTGGTAGATGATAAATCCTTTGATGACACAGTAAACAGATCGCTTGCTGCAGGTGCCAAAGTTATTACCAGTACAAAACTGGGAAAAGGTGCATCCATGAAAGAAGGGATGCTTTGCGCAACAAATGATATTCTTGTTTTTCTTGATGGCGATATTGATCCTTATCCGCCAAATACTATTTGTAATCTTGTTGATCCCATCATTAACGATACGCATGATTTTGTAAAAGCAACATTTGAGCGTAATGCAGGTCGTGTAACAGAGCTTGTTGCAAAACCATTGCTCAATATTTTATTTCCTGATCTGTCAGATTTTGAACAACCCTTAAGCGGTATGATCGCAGGCCGTAAACAATTTTTTGAGAAGATCGATTTTTATGATGATTACGGTGTTGATATCGGTATTCTCATTGATATGTATTTGCAGAAGGCACGTATTACGGAGGTGAACATTGGTTATATTGATAATAAAAGTAAACCCTGGCAGGCATTGGGTAAAATGAGTAAAGAAGTGTCGAGGGCAATTATTCAAAAAGCTATGCAGCAAAACAAACCCAATGCAAACCTGGAAGAATTACAGTCTTTTTCCGAAATACGTGACCAGATGGATTTTGCCATTCGTGAAAGTTTAATGGGCTTGGATAAGATCGCCATTTTTGATATGGATAATACGATTCTACAAGGTCGTTTTATTGATACCTGCGCAAAGATCTATGGCTTTGAAAAAGAATTACTCGATATACGGGCAAGTGGAAGTGATGCAACAAGCGTAACAAAAAACATTGCCAGGTTGCTGAAAGGATTAAATCTTTCGCAAATACTTGCTGTTGCAGAAAGTATTCCAGTTGTGCACAACACAAAGGAAGTAATCGCCGAATTAAAGCGCAGGGGTTATGTTGTGGGTATCATCAGCGATAGTTACGATGTTGTTACCAATCATATCAAAACAAAAATTGGTGCCGATTTTTCATTGGCCAATGAACTGGAGTTTTCAAAAAGTGTGGCAACAGGCGAAGTGAAATTGCCATCTTTCTTTTTTAATACGCAACATTCGCTTTGCAATCACACCATTTGCAAAACAAATGCGGTGCAGCATATTCTCAAACATTACAATATAGACATCAACAATGCTATTGCTGTTGGAGATGGAGAAAATGATCTTTGTATGATCAAGCATGTAGGCGTAGGGATAGCTTTTTGCTCATCAAATGAATTATTGAATTATCTTGCCGACAGGCAGATCACCGTTCCGTCATTTGATGAATTGTTACGAAATCTTGCATACGGGGAGCAACAAAAAGGAGCGCCACATAAAGATGGGGCTAAACCACTGGCAATTGGATGGGGTAAAAATGACCGGGTATGTTTTCCAAAGCAAGCTGCCAGGGCAATAAAACTATTTCCGGATGCCACATTGCATTGGTTTGAAAACTGTGGGCATTTTCCACATTGGGACGCTCCACTAAAAACAATTGAACTGATTTATAAAACAACCGGCTAATAAGAGTGCGCAGGCCAATGATGGTAGTAAAGCAGCTGATTTTGTGCCGATTAGTTGGAAAATCCTTGACAGCGCATACGGAGACTTAAACAAAGACGGCATTAAAGATGTTGCGATCATTCTTCAACATAAGGATAGCGTTTCGATAATAAATGGTTTACAAGGTACCGTTTTGACACAGCCACGAATTTTAATTATCCTTTTTAAAAATCATTTTGATAGGAGTTTAGGATTAATTGAACAAAGCAGCTCATTTATTTTGAAACACGATAACTCCGCTATGGATGACCCATATCAGGAAATGACGATTAAAAACGGAGTTCTGGAAATCAAGTTTCATCTTTTTTACAACATGGGC
>JAKFDY010000053.1:0-1579 GCA_036675885.1 Lacibacter sp.
ATAATTGTAATACGGTAACAGCCGTTTTGACAAATACCACTACTACGGGTTCCTGCAACTGGACAAGAACCTTTACCTATACCGTAACTGATGGATGCAATCCCATTACTGTAAATGTAGTGTTCACGGGTGGGGATACGGAAGCTCCGGTCATCACTTGTCCTGAACCCCAGGAGTTCTGTGTGGAAACTGACAATGATTACACTATACCTCCATTAACCGCAACGGATAATTGCAATGGCACTTTAACTATTACTTATGTTATCACCGGAGCAACTACACGAAGTGGTACAGGAACGGACGCAAGTGGACTATTTAATCTTGGCGTTTCAACAATAACATGGACAGTCACGGATGCATGTGGCAACGATTCTACTTGTACAACACAGGTAACTATTAATCCAAAACCAACACCAATAATCACCCACAACTAATTATATAAAAGAGATCATGAAAAAATTCAGCAATCAATACAAACCAAAAAATACCGGTAAACAAGCCGGGTATTTTTGGTTGAGCCTGTTGCAATGGCTTCGGTTGCTGGTACTCTCCTTTAACCGGGTAAAGGATTACTTTTCCGGTATCTTTTTTCATGAACCGGATAATCTTGTTTTAAACAAGATGAATGTAGAAACCACCACTCCACCCAAACTAACTGATAACAAAAAATTACCGAACATGAAACCAGCTAAACTGCTTATAAAATGGGGGCTCATGCTGCTGCTTGCAGTATGTGCCACCAACGTTATGGCACAGACGGGGCCATATCAATTTACTGGTAATGATACGGTATGTGTAAATGAAACGAAGGAGTATGGCGTAACCTTAAATCCGGGTTCTACCTATGAGTGGACCATTACTCCCGCTACTGGCTATACCATGACTCCGGGAGTCACTCCAAATTTAATTTCGGTAACCTGGACAACTCCCGGTACCTATACCATGACGGTAGTAGAAACCAATGCTGATGGCTGTGTGGGAGAACCGGTTATAATTCAAATTATAGTGAACCCGCTGCCTGTATGCTCTATTGACGGTCCTGATAATGTTTGCCCAGGCTCCACAAACTCTTATAGTGCACCAACGGGAATGACGACATATAGTTGGTCAATTACTGGAAATGCAACTATAGCTGGTGCAACAGATGGGCAAACGGTTTCAGTGCTTGCCAATAATAGTTGTGGAAGTTATACGCTGACCCTTACTATTACTGATGCGAATGGATGTACAAGTACATGTGAGGAGACATTTGATATAACAACACCGCCAGTGGTATTAACTGCTCCGGCCAACTTTATAGCAACAAGCTGTCAGACACAGGCAGAGATCGATGCAGCCTATGCAACCTGGCTGGCCGAGGTAACAAGCAGCGGCGGATGTACTTTAAATGTTACCAATAATAGTACAGGTGCTCCGTTAGCATGCGGCGGAACAGCAACGGTTACGTGGACAGCAACAAGTCCTTGTGAGGCCGATGTAACAGCAACAGCGACGTTTACCGTAACACCGGCAACACCTGTAGTGATAACAGTTCCGGTTGCGACCACAGTAAATGCTTGTGACTATGCAGACCAGGCCG
>JAKFDY010000054.1:0-4307 GCA_036675885.1 Lacibacter sp.
AGAGCCAGAACATCGCATCAACCACATGATCCGTGTACCTGAAGTACGCTTGGTTGGTGATAACGTAGAGGTGGGTGTTTATCCAACTCAAAAAGCCTTACAAATTGCACAGGAACTCGGTTTAGACCTGGTGGAGATTTCTCCCCAAGCGGTTCCGCCTGTGTGTAAAGCTATCGACTACAATAAATTCCTTTACGAGAAGAAGAAGAAGGAAAAGGAAATGAAGTCGAAAAGTAAGTCGGCTGAACTGAAAGAGATTCGTTTTACGCCGAATACGGATGATCATGACTTTGATTTTAAAGCAAAACACGCTGAAAACTTCCTGAAAGAAGGAAATAAGGTAAAGGCCTATGTGCAGTTTAAAGGTCGTGCCATCCAGTTTAAAGAAAGGGGAGAATTGGTGTTGCTGAAATTTGCAGAACGCCTGAAAGATTCCGGTCAGGTTGAAGGGTTTCCTAAATTGGAAGGAAAGCGGATGTTGATGATCATTGCGCCAAGAACGGCGAAAAAGAAGAAAGAAAACGCTGAATAATAGTTGAAACCGCCTTCGAAAGAGGTGGTTTTGTTTTTAGAATAGTGATGCTAATACGAAACGGTACATACACTTTATACAAAGGTGTTCAGTTTGAGCTATCATCTCTTGCTGAAAAGAGTTATAATCTAATTTTTCGAGGAATATCGTGCCCAATAAGAGACATTGTTAGTTTTCAGGGGCTTGATAGCCAAGGGTTTCAAACTTATGAATTGGTGAAGTATGAAATTGAGGAAATAGACAATTCCTTTGAAGTCAGGACTTATGCTATTTGGAAAGGACAAATATTTGATACTGACCGTTTTAAAGACGGTCGCTTTCGAATATGGTCAGAAAATAGAGATATTGCATATCAAGGCAAAATGGAAATGTTTGAACGAGGTATTTTTATGAAATGGGTACCACGAACAGAAATTATCAGAGTGTGGGAAAAGCGTACAAAATCGAGATATCCTGATTTGCCTTTTCCTGTTGGAGTTTCTACAATAGAAGCGATCGACTTTTTTGCCTGAAGCACTCTTTTTCCGCAATTTATTCCTACATTTGCGCTCCCAAATCGGGAGGCTGAAAACAGCCGGTATTGCCCAAACGGCCCCCTAAGTGTTCTGCCTGTGCAGAGCCGCCAGCAGGGTATCATTCTTAAAGAGCATTCAAATGCCAAAGGTAAAAACGAACTCAAGTGCCAAAAAAAGGTTTAAAGTAACCGGCACTGGTAAGATCATGCATCAGAAGAGTTTCAAGCGTCACATCCTCACAAAAAAATCAAAGAAACGTAAGCGTAACATGCGTCTGGACGGAGAAGTAGCACAATCTCATGTACACTTTGTAAAACGTTTATTGCGTCTTAAATAAGATGCAGCTGTAAACCCAATTTATAATTTAAAAACATTAAGATATGCCACGTTCAGTAAACGCAGTTGCATCGAAGCAACGCCGCAAAAGAATTCTCAAGCAAGCCAAAGGCTTCTATGGCAAACGTAAAAACGTTTATACAGTTGCCAAAAACGTAGTTGAAAAAGGTATGACCTACAGTTATGTTGGTCGTAAACTGAAAAAGCGTGAATACCGTGCGCTTTGGATTGCACGTATTAACGCAGCAGTAAGAGAAGAAGGATTGACTTATTCTGTATTCATCAACAAGCTGAAAGCAAAAAACATTGATCTTGACCGTAAGATCCTTGCTGATTTGGCGATGAATGAACCAGCAAGCTTCAAACAACTGGTTGCATCAGTAAAATAAATCATCAATTGATTTTTATACAGCCCCGACAGAAATGTTGGGGCTTTTTGTTTTTGCTAACTACTAACGGCTGATGGCTGGCGGCTTCTTCTCCGTGTCTTGGTGGCGTTCAAAAAATCTTCATGCTCCTGCATTTATTTTTACAATAAGTTTGTGCAAAATTTTAAAGGTGACAAAAGACCCACGTGATTATCAACTGACCAACCAAACGTACACCGACCTGGTGCATCAAACATTTAACTTCCCGCAAGAAGATTTTCATTTACACAATAATTACCTGCAGTTTAATGGTCTTGATCTCAAGGCTTTGATCGATAAGTATGGCACTCCTATGAAGCTGACCTATCTGCCGAAAATCGGCATGCAGATCAAGAAGGCGAAGAAGATGTTTGACGCTGCTTTCAAAAAGCATAAATACGAAGGCAAGTATTTTTATTGCTATTGTACCAAGAGCAGTCACTTCTCTTTTGTGGTGGAAGAAACATTGAAGAATGAAGTTCATCTTGAAACTTCTTTTGCTTACGATATTGAAATCATCAACAAGCTTTATCAAAAGAAAAAGATCAACAAGGATATACAGATTATCTGCAACGGTTATAAACAAAAGAGTTACATCACCCGCATTGCTAAATTGCTCAACACCGGTTTCAAAAATGTAACACCCATTCTCGATAACAAAGAAGAGTTACAGCAGTATAAGAAAACAGTGAAAGTGCCTTTTAAAGTAGGCATTCGTGTGGCTGCAGAAGAAGAACCGAACTTTCCTTTCTATACATCCCGTCTTGGTATTCGTGCAAGAGATATTCTTGAGTTTTATGTTGACAAGATCGAAGGAAACGAAGATCGTTTCCAGCTAAAGATGTTGCATATCTTTTTGAACAAGGGAATTAAAGACGATATCTATTACTGGAGTGAGCTGAACAAAGTGGTGAACCTGTATTGCCAGTTGAAGAAGATATGCCCGGAGCTGGATTCAATTAACATCGGCGGTGGATTTCCTATTAAGCATTCACTTGGGTTTGAGTACGACTACCAGTTCATGATCAATGAAATTGTAGCTACCATCAAAAAGACCTGTAAGAAAGCTGGTGTGCCAATGCCAAACATTTATACTGAGTTTGGAAGCTTTACTGTAGGGGAGAGCATGGCGCATATTTATTCAGTGCTTGCACAAAAAACACAGAACGACCGTGAGAACTGGTACATGATCGATTCATCATTCATCACTACGTTACCTGATACATGGGGTATTGGTGAAAAGTTTTTGATGTTGCCTATCAACAAATGGGATAACGATTACCAGCGTGTGGTGCTTGGTGGTATTACCTGCGACAGTCATGATTATTATGATTCAGAAGAGCATATCAACGAAGTGTTTTTGCCAAAGCTGAATGGAGAAACAGGATCGGAGCCCTTGTATGTTGGTTTCTTCCATACAGGTGCTTACCAGGATCAGATCAGCGGTTATGGTGGTATTAAGCATTGTATGATCCCATCGCCAAAACACATCATTGTGGGGCACGATAAAAACGGAAAACTGATTGATTGGGTTTATGCCAAAGAACAAACGGCGCAAAGCATGCTGAAGATACTTGGTTATTAATCGCACAACACATAATAAAGCAAAAGCCTCCCGATGTATAAATCGGGAGGCTTTCTTATTTTAATTTCTGCTACTTACAAATTATAAGTTAGGGTTGCTTGTACGGCTTGGCCTTTTGCCACCATTTTGTGGTGTGTTGTTAGGATATTGCTGCGGATAACTTGGATACTGCGGGTATTGCTGAGGATATGTTCTAACATTTCTGTCGTCCCAATCTCTGTCATCATTACCATGATTGCAATTGCAGTTCTTTTTGCCTTTGCCTCTTCCTTTTGCATAATCCTTTGCATGACCGCCATAAACCTTCTTGGCTTGACCAGGAGGCAGGTTGCCATGATTACAATTGTTGTTATTTCCGTAACTGCTGTTTCGTTGATTACGTGGATAGCTCATACGGCCATCAGGATAACGCACAGCACCATCAGGGTAACGTGTTGTACCATCGGGATACTGAATTGTTCCGTCGGGCCATTGGCGGCTACCATCCTGTCTTACAACAGGGCGGTTTGTACGGTTACCAAAAATATCTCCGGTTCTCGGAAATATCTGAGCTGATGCTGAAGTTGTTGCTACTATCATCATCAGGGCTAATGACCATTTGTAGAATTTTAAGTTTAGCATAGTAGGTAAGTTTTATACTTGTAATTCAAACTATTTGCCAAATGCCAAAAACAATGGGTATGAAATGTGTTCTTACGCTTTATTTAACAATATTGCTCGGAGCAAACGCTCCTGCACAAAGCACAGAAGATTCTGTGAGGGCTGTTGTTAACAATTTATTTGCAGCTATGAAAAATGCCGACTCAGTTGCATTGAAAAATGTGTTCTCTGAATGGGCAGTATTGCAAACCATCAGCCGCACAAAAGAAGGAGCAACAATGATACGTACGGACAACATCAATCAGTTTGCATCCTTTGTTAGTAAATCAAAC
>JAKFDY010000055.1:0-1853 GCA_036675885.1 Lacibacter sp.
AAAGGAGAGGGAGGCCGAACTTTAGTTTTTTATTCAGCAATTACAACTAAGCATTTCAGATAGTTATACAATGTTCAACTAAAAGATAGTGCAATGCCACTTGTCTTCATTTACGTCAATCTCGACTACGCTCGATTGGCTGCCACCGTCCTTCGACTACGCTCAGGACTCATCACTCATCACTCATCACTCATCCTCACGGTTCCATGATCTGCTGCAATACCGGCAATGTTTTCATCTTTGAAAAATCGGGCATATGAAACATATAATACACTTCAACCGCTTCAAGCAACTGGCGACGCTGGAGATAATTCATAGGAATTTCAGTTAACTCATTTGGCTGCATGGCTTTCAATAACTCGCTGATGAGTTTTGCAGATTCACCCTCTATATAATAAACATGCTGCGGATATTGTTCGGTAAAACTTCCCTCCTGCAGATCAAAAATGTTATACCGTTCTGCATCTTCTGTATTCATCTGGAAACCGAAAAAATTGGTGAGGTGCAATGAGAAA
Source organism: Lacibacter sp. (assembly GCA_036675885.1). GTDB lineage: Bacteria > Bacteroidota > Bacteroidia > Chitinophagales > Chitinophagaceae > Lacibacter. The sequence continues at coordinate 516 of JAKFDY010000055.1, forward strand.
TACAAAGGGAAATTAGCTGCAACAGCAGGCGATGCTTTGTCTAACTGCATCAATGCTTCTTCAACAAAGTAAAAAAGATCAGGATTGTTTTCCGGTTGCTTTACACATTTCTGTAAGAGTTCCATCATGTAAAGCAGTACACTGTTTTTTATAACATCAGCAAACAATTCCTGATATAAATAACTCCATCTAAATTCTTTGATGCGTTGCAGGTTCTTTAGATCATGATGATAAACGATGAGTTCAAGAATAGCACCGGGTTGAAAGTAGTTGGCTTTAGCCCCGCCCTTCTTTGAACTGGCTCTCACTCCTTGTACAATGTAACTCTGCAATCCATACAACTCGGTGTAAGCTGATACAATTAAACTTGTTTCACCATACTTTACTGTACGTAAAATAACTGCCTTTGTTTTATGTAATACATTGCTCAACGTTCACGTTATTTTATAAATACAATCTTACCCACTTGTTTTTCTGTACCAAATTCATCTTTTGCCAATACCATGTACACTCCGCTTGACACACGTTGATTCCTGTAATCTCTTCCATTCCAAACTGCCTGTCCGCCTAATGATCTTGTTTGATAAACCAATCGTCCATTCAACTCAACAATTTTTACAATAGAATTTTCCGGTAGTCCCCGAATACCAATGTTGCCAGTATAGCCCGCAGGTACAGGGCTTGGAAACACAATTACTTTATTAGGGTTTTCACTTGCTTCTGTTGCGCCTGCCCGATAGCTGCAAATGCCATTAAACGTTGAAAAATATACTTCGCCTGTTTTTGGATCGATAGCAATACGAATAATAATATTACTCAGCAACGGACTGTTCTCTGCAGTAAATCGTTCCAACACTTTTTCGCCATCAGCACTGATGAGCCAAACACCATTGCGTGTGCCTACCCATTTCCGATTGGCAGCATCAACTGCTATTGCACGCACATCTTCATTCTCAAATAAAAATCCTGCAAAATTATCCTGTTGCACAATGGGCTGAAACGCTTCACATCCATTTGCAGTAAACACATCTCCCGGGCATTGAATAATAGCAATGCCTTTATCTGTGCCCAACCAGATAAAACCATCTTTATCTTTCACCATGCAGTTCACTGCATTACTTGGCAGGTTACCACTGCCTCTTCCTGTTTGAAACCATTTCCAACGATCATCACCTGCATTATCAATTGATGATCCATGATTATAAACAAACAATCCGTTTCCCTGCGGCACTTGTATCCATTTCTGATCAGCATCATCAATGAGCACCGCACCCACCATATTATCCTGAATTAAAAAAGGCACACGAAACTGTTGCCAATTTCCATCGGCTTTCTTTA
>JAKFDY010000056.1:0-19486 GCA_036675885.1 Lacibacter sp.
CCATTGATCTTCCATGCAACAGTGGTTAACAAATTGTTTTTGGAGATAACAGCTTTCTCGCCAGTATTCATCAACATAAAACAACCAGTACCGTAAGTGTTCTTTACCATGCCTGGTTGTGTACACAGTTGTCCGAATAACGCACTTTGCTGATCGCCTGCAATGCCGGCAATGGGGATGTTGGTAGCCGTTAGTATGTTCTGTGTGGTGCCGAACACTTCACTGCTGCTGCGTATCTGCGGCAACATGTTGCCTGGTATTGAAAATATCTTTTCCAATTCACCATCCCATTGCAGTGTTTGTAAATTCATGAGCATGGTTCGGCTTGCATTACTTACATCCGTTGCATGCACCTGTCCTTTTGTAAGATTCCACAACAACCATGTATCAACTGTACCAAAACAGAGTTCACCTTTTTCTGCTCTTGCTCTTGCACCTTCCACATTATCCAGTATCCATTTCACTTTTGATGCACTGAAATAGGCATCTACCACCAAACCTGTTCGTTGTTGAATTAATATGTGCAGATTTTTTCGCTTCAGTTCATCACAGAAATCTGCTGTGCGCCTGTCTTGCCATACAATTGCATTGTAAATGGGCTTGCCGGTGTTACGATCCCATACCACTGTTGTTTCCCGTTGATTGGTGATACCAATGGCATGAATATTTTCCGTACTTAAACCAGCTTTGGTAATTGCCTCCGCTGCTACACCCAATTGTGTACTCCATATTTCTTCAGGATCATGCTCCACCCAACCGGGTTGCGGAAAAATCTGTTTAAATTCTTTTTGTGCAACGGATATAATGCTCCCATCATGACCGAACACAATGGCACGGCTGCTGGTTGTTCCCTGGTCTAAGGCAAGAATGTATTTCGTCATGAAAACAAGTTACACAAAAACCGGTTGCAACAATCACTATAAAATAACATGGGAAAAACCAAAAATGAAATTACCTGCTACAACATTTTTCTCATAGGTAAACGATACAGGCGGAGCATCTCTCAACTCTGTATAACTGTAATTAATCCCTGCATCAAGAAATAGTCCTGTGCGGAAATTAATAAAGTAGTTAGCAGATAGCCGTAAACCCGGAGCGAGCCTGAAGTATGTAGGTTTGCCTGTACCCATGTTTTGCTGTCCGTATACAGCATCAAAACTTAAACCGCCATTTACAACAGTTCTATTTGTTGGGAAATAGCCAAATCCATAAAATGAATTAAGCAATAACTGCGGATATGTTTCAAAGATTTCAAACTCACCCGAACCGGAAGCGGATTCAGTTTTTGTATTTATTCTTGTAAATGTTTGCCTGAAACGCATTGATGCAGAAGCGACTCTTTGCCACTGAAGTTTTATTGGTTTGTGGTGTTCAATTCCTATTCCCGGTTCATAAAAATATTCAAGAGACCTGGTATCACTTTTATAAGTAAACACATTTGTATCCGACTGATTTATGCCAGAAACACTCAAACTTATCCCAGGCTTCAGTTGAGCATAAAAACGTGTGCCGCTTAACCGTCCGGGATTGAATGCAAGCGCCCAGTTATCATTCACTGTTGTAAAATACCCGATCGAAGGTGCTGCTATTAATTGTTTAGCTTGCAAAAATGAGTCGATGCGTGTAAGTTCATAGATCCGACGTTTACGACTATCAAACACCCGGCGGTTATTGATGTCAGTAATAAGAGCAGCAAACTCATATTGAGTTGCAGCATCAGGCTCATGGTCAAGCAAACCCATTTTTTGCAAGTCGTTCATGATGAACATTGCCATCTGAGCATCCTGCACATTTTCCAAGCGTCCTTTTCCAACACCAAGTATCAGCATATTCGAAACACTTTTACTATTTGTTTTACTATCCAGAAATTGTGATCCATTTTTTTGAGTATTATTTACAGCTCCAAGCTCATTTCCAACCTCAAAAAAGAAGTTTCGTTTATTAAAAAACCGATCCATTCTGCTCCAGTCAGCATCAAGAATTATCTGTCGGTTACGTTCAACTATTGTTCCACTTGCATTTTTGGTGAAATTGAATACCGGGTTGAATAAAATAGTTGAGAGGTGCTGACGCTTATCTGTACTGATTATGCGGAAATAATTGATCCCTGAATTTGAATTAATATTATTTCCTTTAATATCACCTTGGTTTACCAGTGAAGCATCATAAAAACTACCTGATGCATTGAGGTTTAGCTGTAATGCTTTAAAACCGGGAGTACGATATTTGTAATCTTTTAGCTGAAAGCTGCTGTCCTGAGCGTTTGAAATGACAGGGATAATAATTGAGAAAAACGTAATAGAAAGTACAAGTTGTTTCATAAGCTGTTTGTTTAGTAGCCAAATATAGACTTTGGCATTTCTTATGGCATTAATTAAATCATAAATAAAACAAAATAACCTGTTAAGAAAGTTCAATTAAATTTGATACTCTATTATGCAAACAATTGAAGTTAAAGACAGGCACTCTGCAAAAGAATTTTTACAGGTTGCTGTTCTGTTATATAAAGATGACAGTAATTGGATCCGTCCGTTGGATAAGGATATTGAACAGGTGTTTGATGAAAAGAAGAATAAAGCCTTTCGTCATGGCGAAGCTGTCCGTTGGATATTAAAGAATGACGATGGAAAATCAATTGGACGTATTGCAGCATTCATCAACAAGAAATACAAATCAAAAGGTGATGATGTACCTGTTGGTGGTTTAGGTTTTTTTGAATGCATCAACGATCAATCTGCTGCAAACTATTTATTCGATACAGCGAAACAATGGTTACAAAGCAAGGGCATGGAGGCAATGGATGGGCCAATCAACTTTGGTGAGCGTGACCGCTGGTGGGGTTTGCAGGTTGAGGGATTTCAGCAACCCCTGTATTGCATGAATTATAATCTTCCTTATTATCAACAGTTGTTTGAGCATTACGGTTTTCAATTATTCTTCAATCAATATTGTTATTCGCTGAAAGTGAAAGATAAGCTGAGTGAAAAATTTTATGAACGTCATGATCGCTTAGCAAAAGATCCCAACTACAAAGCTGTTCATATCAAAGTCAGTCAACTCGAAGAATTCGCAAAAGATTTTTGTACGGTGTATAACAAAGCATGGGCTGGTCATGCAGGGTTAAAGCAGATGGAAGAAAAAACAGCAATGGCGATGTTCAATGCCATGAAGCCGGTGATGGATGAACGCATTTGTTGGTTTACCTATTATAACGATGAGCCGGTTGCGGTGTGGCTGAACTTACCCGATCTCAATCAATGGTTCATGGAATTGAACGGACGATTTGATAGCTGGAGCAAATTGAAATTCCTGTGGGTAAAAGCCACCAAACGAAATAAAAAATTCACAGGCATCATCTTCGGCATTGTGCCTGAACATCAGCACAAAGGTGTGGATGCGTTTATGATCATTGAAGCAGCAAAAGTGATACAAGCCCCCAAGTTATATGATGATTATGAAATGCAATGGATCGGCGATTTTAATCCACGCATGATGAATGTGGCTGCCAGCCTGGGCACACATATCAGCCGACGATTAATTACCTATCGTTTTTTGTTTGACAGGAAGAAAGAGTTTAAGAGGCACCCGATATTGTAGAATTAAACAAAACCCTGCTCAAGCAACTGTAGTATCCATTTAGCCCTTGTGGCACAGATAATTCCTCTATTGATATCCGCCTCAATAACAATTCCTGCCAATGATAAATCAAATGTGTTGTCTACTCTCTCTTGATTTGTAAATCGCCATAACCCACAGCCACTAATACCCCGTAAATCTCTTGGACCTTGAGATTTAAAGTCACTATCAATAAATGATTGCTCATTTCGGCTGTATCGCACTGTAATATTATCGTCCTCGTTTAAGGAAATCTTATTAATTCTTTTTAATACAATTTTTTGAGTAATGAAGGCAAAAGGTTTGGTAATAAAGTCGCTACCAATTCTAGTTGTTCGTTTTGCAGGGAATCCCATAATTATAAAATAGTCATTATTACTCTCATTATGAATTTCACTAATGACTTCTTTCATTATGAACTTATACTTTGATAAAATTAGATCAATTAATTTCTCATCTATCCTTAGAATCGCTAAGTCTATGCTGTCATAATTACGATTTGGCACGAAATATTTCCATTTCCCTCCAATGAGTAAAAGACGATCGTTTAATGGTATAAAAAGTTCCTGAGTTTTCGACTCATCAAAGACGTGTTTAGCAGTAATAAGAAAGAATCCTTTATTATACATAAGTAAAACACCCGTAGCAAGAGGCGTCATGCTTTTCCTTGAATTTTTCCTTTGAGCAAAAATTTGAGGACTACAGTATAACATGGGGTTATCCATCGACAATAGTTTATTTCTTTGCAAGTATTTTCTCAAACACAGAATACTAAGATAATTTTTATCTAATCATCAACAGAATGTATCCCAAAACTCTCCGTACTTTTTCCCTAAATTGCACCCGCAGTTATGGATAAATTCATTGTTTCAGCACGCAAGTACAGACCCCAGACTTTTGATACAGTTGTGGGGCAAACGCATATCACCACTACGTTAAAGAATGCCATCAGCCACAATCAGCTGGCGCATGCCTTTTTGTTTTGTGGTCCGAGGGGTGTGGGTAAAACCACCTGTGCCCGTATTCTGGCAAAGACCATCAACTGCGAAAATATTCAACCCAACGGCGAAGCATGTGATACCTGTGTAAGCTGTCGAACCTTTAACGAAGGCACATCGCTCAACATTCATGAACTCGATGCCGCCAGTAACAACTCGGTGGATGATATCCGTTCACTTATTGAACAAGTTCGTTTTGCACCACAGATGGGAAAATACAAAGTGTACATCATCGATGAGGTGCACATGCTCAGCTCCAGTGCCTTCAATGCATTTTTGAAAACACTGGAAGAGCCTCCCTCCTATGCCATTTTTATTTTAGCAACTACCGAAAAACATAAAATTCTGCCAACCATTTTAAGCCGTTGCCAGATTTTCGATTTCAAACGCATTACTATCAATGATACAGTAGAACATCTGCAGGAAATTGTAACCAAAGAAGAAATACAGGCAGAGAAAGCAGCCTTGCAGGTAATTGCCCAAAAGAGTGAAGGTTGCATGCGTGATGCACTCAGCATCATGGATAAGATCGTGAGTTTTACCAATGGCGAATTAACGTATCAGAATACATTAGAGCATCTGAATATTTTAGATGCTGATTATTTCTTCAAGTTGCTTGATGCCATGCAACAACAGGATCTGGCAACGGGTATGTTGTTGTTTGATGATATTAACCGCAAAGGTTTTGAAGGGGACATGGTGTTGAATGCCATGGCCGAATTCTTCCGCAACTTATTGGTGTGTAAAGATGAGAAGGTTGCCAACTTACTCGAAGTGGTAGAAAGCTTTAAAGACAAATATATTTCTGCTGCTAAAAAAACATCTGCTTCATATATCATCAGTGCATTGAATCTTTTGAACGATGCTGAGATCACTTACAAACAGGCCCGTAATAAACGTCTGCATGTAGAGTTGGCGCTTATTAAACTTACCTACCTGCAACAGGCGCTTGATCTTACTGATAAAAAAAAAGTAGTTGATAAAGCAAAGGCTGTTCAGTTTCGTGCATTGAAGCCTATTGAAGTGAAAGAGCAAGCTGAAGGCACAAGGGACAAGGTTCAAGAAACAAGTGGAGCGAAACTGATTGTAGAAGAACCAGAACAAAAGCTGCAAGGCACAAGTTACAAGGCACAAGAGCCTACTTATAAATCAGAAATTTCAAAAACCAATATCCAAAACACAAAAGCAACTCCACAAACATCAACTGGTATTAAAGGTGGTTTATCAAAACTGCGGGAAAAAATTGCTGCAGAAAATAACAATCCCAACAATCAGCAAAAAGAAATTGATCCTGAAGGTTTGAAAATTGCCTGGCAGGAATATATTCTTAAACTGAAAGCTGCCACCAAACATTCGGTGGTATCAACATTTGAGATGATGGAATGCAGCATGAAAACTCCTCTCGATTTCGAAGTTCAGGTGTATGGCAATATTCAGCTTGGCTTTCTGAAACAGGAAAAAACAGCATTACTTCAACATGTGCAGGGCTTTTTTAAAAATCCAAACATCAATATTCTTGTTCAATTAGTGGAAGAACCGGAAGACCTTACACCGGTAGAACGTCCGCTTTCCACGAAAGAACAATTCATGCGTATGGCCGAGAAATATCCCCTGGTAAAAGATCTGAAAGACAGGTTAGGCATGGAGTTAGATTATTAAGGTTGAGTAATTAAACAGGTTTTGTTACTGCAAGCAACCCGCTTCAGCAAACCGCAGATGATAAATGAACAAAACGAAGAAGTGATTGCGACGCAACCTGGATGCCATAAAACCCAAAAGCCGGTACTAAAAGTGAGAAAACGCCAAAACCCGTAGCGGTTAATGAAGGTTAACTATTGTTAGGAAAAAACCTTAAACCTTCAACTTTAAACCTTCAACCATATTTCCCCAAATTGCCTTAATTTCACGCCCTCATTACGACAAAAAAATGATCTTATGGCTGAAGTGATTCGTATGCCCCTGTTAAGTGATACCATGACCGAGGGAAAAATTCTGAAATGGAACAAACAGGTGGGCGACAAAGTTAAAGGCGATGATGTGCTTGCAGATGTTGAAACCGATAAAGCTACGATGGAAGTTGTGGGTTATGCCGATGGCACCTTACTCTATATCGGCGTTCCGGAAGGCAAAGCAGCACAGATCAATGAAATTATTGCAATCGTTGGTAAAGAAGGTGAAGATTATAAAAGCCTGTTAGATGGCGGATCGGCTGCACCGGCTCCGGCTGCTGCAACTGAAACGGCTGCACCAGCTCCTTCGGCTCCTGCCGCTGCGGGTGTTGATGCAGATGCATTGGCCCAACAGTTGGGTGTTACGGTTATCCGTATGCCGCTGCTGAGCGATACAATGACAGAAGGAAAAATCATTGCCTGGAATAAGAAAGTGGGTGATGCTGTTAAGGCCGATGAAAGTCTTGCCGATGTTGAAACCGACAAAGCAACCATGGAAGTGATTCCTTATGTGGATGGTACTATCTTATATACCGGTATTGAAGCCGGTAATGCTGCAAAAGTAAATGAAGTAATTGCTGTGATTGGTAAAGCCGGTACAGATATTTCTGCTTTGGTAAGTGCATTTAAAAATCCTGTTGCTGCCGCAGCTCCTGCAAGTGCGCCGGCTGCAACAACAGCTGCTGCTGCAAGCGCCCCAGCCGCTGTTGCATCAACATCAGCTTCAAGCACAGAAAACGGTCGTGTAAAAGCATCTCCGTTAGCAAAGAAAATTGCTGCTGAAAAAGGCATTGATCTCCACGCTGTACAAGGTAGTGGTGATGGTGGCCGTATCATTAAAGCAGATATCGATAATTATAAACCAGCCGCTGCTGCAGCAAAAGCAGCTACTCATTCTGCTCCTGTTATTGCGTTTACTCCTGGTGCAGGCGAAGGATTTGTTGATACGCCAAACAGCAGCATGCGTAAAACCATTGCCCGTCGTTTGGGCGAAAGCATGTTCACTGCTCCTCACTTCTATTTGAAGATGGAGTTGAACATGGATAACGCCATGGCAGCACGTGCACAAATGAATGCCATCAGCCCTGTGAAAATCAGCTTCCAGGATATGATGATCAAAGCATGTGCAATGGCACTCCGCAAACATCCTGCAGTGAACTCTTCATGGATGGGCGAATTTATTCGCACTTACAATCACATTCATATTGGTAGCGCTGTTGCAGTTGAGCAGGGATTGATTGTTCCTGTGTTCAAATTTGCAGATCAGAAAAGTTTGAGCCAGATCGCTTCTGAAGCAAATGGCTTATACGATAAAGCAAGAACTGGTAAGCTGCAACCACAGGAATTTACCGGTAACACCTTTACCATTTCCAACTTAGGTATGATGGATATTGAAGATTTCACTGCCATCATTAATCCGCCCGACAGTTGCATTCTTGCTGTTGGCCGAATTAAAGAGATCGTTATTAAGAAAGCTGATGGCAGCTTTGGTACAACCAACGTGATGAAAGTAACATTGAGTTGCGATCACCGCAGCGTAGATGGTGCTGTTGGTTCATCGTTCCTGCAAACACTTAAAAAATATATCGAGAATCCTGTTACTATGTTGGTATAAAAAAGTTCTGCAGGTTCTTTTGTTCAAAAGTTTATATGTTGAAATCCCGCTTAAATGGCGGGATTTTTTTATTGTGATATCAGCAATAGTGCCGGTGGCATCGTTCCTTGCGTCGCACGCTTCAGGGGTGGTAATTCTATTGTACTTTTTTATTCAAGCAATGTCCCTTTTTGAAAATTTATCGGAGTAAATACTTTTAGTTAAGCATAAACACAACACTGATTTATCTTTACTACCTAAACAGGAAGCAAATGTCCATCACCAATAATGCAGAACTGGAAGGCATGCAAAAGATCAGTAACGCTGTTGCAGTAACGCTCAAAGCCATGCGTGAATATGCAAAGCCCGGCATCAGTACAAAAGAACTGGATGATTATGGTGGAAAACTGTTGGCGGAGATGGGCGCAAAATCTGCACCTCTTCTAACTTATAATTTTCCCGGCTTTACCTGTATCAGTGTAAACAAATCATTTGCACATGGCATTCCTTCTACCAACATTATTCTGCAGGAGGGTGATTTGGTGAATATTGATGTATCGGCTGAGTTAGATGGTTATTGGTCAGACAATGGTGGTTCTTTTGTTGTTGGTGAAGATCTGCATCAACATCAGCCATTGGTCAATCTTTCGAAACGCATTTTATACAACGCACTTGATCAGATAAAAGGTGGTGTGCGTATCGCCGAGATTGGCAAGCTGATTGAAACACAGGCAAAGAAAGCCAACTGTAAAGTGATCCAAAATTTAACCGGCCACGGCGTTGGTAAAAGTTTACATGAAGACCCGCTTGAGATACCAAACTATTACGACCGGTTTAATACAAAACGTTTTCGCAAAAATTCGGTTGTTGCTATTGAAACATTCATTGCCACACATTCCACACAAGCAGTGGAGTTGGAAGATGGCTGGACCTTTGTTGGCAATAAAGGCGGCTATGTGGTACAACATGAACATACGATCATGGTTTCAGATGGCAAGCCTGTTATTCTTACAGCAGCAAATGGCGTTTGATCAATAACATTCTTTTTCTGCAATCACTCTTTGCAGTCTTCTGTTTATATTGCAGCGCATGGGTAAAACAAGCACCAACATTTTACTGGCGTTTACTATTCTCATCTCCTGCCTGTTTTATTTTACACAGAGAAGAAAAAGCCTTGTTTTTTATGGCGATGCGTTGGGCTACTTCTTGTACTTACCAACAACAATCATTTACAATAACATTGGCAACCCTGAAACATTGCCAAAAGATAAAGGCATCGATCCCATAGTCACAAACTATGTAGGTGATATGTCTGTGCAATTAGGCAAGAGTAAAAAAGGATATGTCGTTAATCAATATACCTACGGAACTGCTTTTTTTGAATTACCTTTTTTTGTTACAGCACATATATTTGAGAAGCTTACAAACGGAGACTCAAATGGATTCTCGAAAACATATATCAATGCCATTCGTTTCTCCTCTATTGTTTATCTGCTGTTGGGTTTGTTTTTCTTGTTCAGATCATTACAGGAGTTTGTTGACAGAAATACTGCAATCGCAACCTCATGCCTTATTCTTATAGGCACAAACCTTTTTTGGTTTTCATTCTACCAAAGCGGCATGGCGCACAACCCTTTGTTTTTTCTTTATGCCTTGTTATTATTTCTTACAATACGGATTCATAAAAAACCATCGCTAAGTTTATTTGTCTTAACAGGATTATCAGCCGGGTTTATTACCATCATTCGTCCATCTGATATTCTGTGTTTGTTAATCCCGGTTGGTTATGGCATTTACGACCGATCATCATTAACGGAGAAAATACAATTCATCAGGAAGAATGCTGTTTACATCGGCATTGCTGCCGTTTGCTTTTTACTCCCTGTCATTCCACAAATGATGTACTGGAAAAAATATGGCGGATCATTTATCTACGACAGTTATGTAAACCAGGCATTTGATTTCTTACATCCACGCATTATTGAAGGCCTGTTTGGTTTTAAAAACGGCTGGCTGGCCTATACGCCCATCATGTTATTTGCTTTAGCCGGACTTGTATTTACCAACCGTTTCAGGAAAGTGCAGTTGCTGTTCTTAACGTTATTACCGCTTTACATTTACATCATCTATTCATGGTGGTGTTACAATTATATTAACGGGTTTGGCTCACGCCCTATGATCCATCTTTATCCGTTGTTGGCAATACCATTAGCAGCACTGTTATACTTTCTGTCAACAAATAACAGAGTAATACAGGTTTCGGTATGGGCGCTGTTGTTCTTTTGTTGCTTCGTTAACATCAAGCAAAGCACTCAACAGGCAAAGGGAGAAATGTGGAGCGAAGAGTCAAATGCAACCTTTAACCTGCAAACGTTTTTTAAATCGAAACTCAGTTATAATGATCTTGTGGTAATGGATTGTGGAGACAGGCAACCCGATCCTTCATCACTACCTGCAAAAAAATCAGTTGCTGAAATAAATCTGTATGATAGCGCACAGCAAAAAAACTTCATACGAATAAGTGAGCAGGAAGAATTTTCTCCTGTATCACTTCAATACTTTACTACTGCTGATGATAACAATACAAAGTATATAAAAGTGAGTGGCGTATTTAATGCCCCTGAACAGATATACGATTGGTACAGGTACCAGTTGCTGGTGCTTACTGTTACACGAAATGCTGAAGTCTTACTCTGGAAGTCGATCAAGATCAACAATAAAATTGGATTGGCCGACAGGTCCTGTGTAGAACACCCACGTATTGACTTGCGACATTCTGATACCAATCAATGGGGGCGGTACACTTTTTTGCACCGCTCTCATTTAATCTACAGCCAGGCGATGAAGTAAAAGCAATCGTTTGGAACATGGCACGCAAACCATTACTGAACAAAAGTCTCAAACTGGAACTTTTTTAATAGTCTGCGTTACTTGTTCTTCAAACAGCAAATGACAGCCAGGCGATAGTTTGCCCACTAAACAAAGCTTACATTTACAATAAGCTCAATGCCGTATGATCAAAAGAAGTACCATACAATTGTTACGTTTTCATTTTTCTTTTTTCCTGATGCCCGTTTACTGGTTTGCATTAACACAATTGGTGAACATCAACCGGAGCAATGCAATGTTGATCTTTGTAATACTGCATGTACTCGTGTATCCATCAAGCAATGGTTATAACAGTTATATGGACAGGGACAGTTCACCTATTGGCGGCCTTGCCAATCCTTTGCAACCAACAAAACAATTATTTTATGTAACAGTTGCAATGGATGTTTTAGCTGTTGCACTCTCATTCTTCATCAGTCCCTTGTTTGCGTCAGGCATTCTGTTTTATATTATTGGTTCAAGATTATACAGCTATCGTGGTATACGCATTAAACAATATCCAATTGTTGGCTATTTAACAGTTGCTGCGTTGCAGGGTGGTTTGGTTTTCTGGATGGTGTACCATGGATCTTCTGTAATGCTCAAAACAGGCATGCCGATTGCAGGTATGATTGCAGCAAGCTTACTGATCGGTGGATTTTATCCGCTCACACAAATTTATCAGCACAAGCAGGATAAAGAGGATGGAGTTACAACTATCAGTTACCTGCTCGGCTATCGCAAGACATTTGTATTCTGCGCAGTTGTTTATTCTGTTGCCATGCTCTTTGTTGGATATACTTTCTTTTCATCACTGATGATCAAAGATTTTTTTATACTAGCCATCTTTTTTCTTCCGATTCTCGTTTATTTCTTATGGTGGGCAGCAAAAGTGTGGAGATCAGAAAGTTTTGCAGATTTTAAACATACGATGCAAATGAATGTTTTGGCAAGTGTATGCACCAATGCAGCATTCATAACGATCTTAATCATGAATCAATTTGAGTAAACTTGTTTCCATTGGCACGGCCGTTCCGGCATTTAAACATGCGCAGAAAGATATTCTGCAGTTCATGCAGGAAGTGTATGCATTGGATACAGTTGAAAACAGGAAGCTGAAATTTCTTTATAGCCAAAGTGGTATTGATACACGTTACTCAGTTATTCCCGATTACAGTCATAAGTTACCTGAATGGAAATTTTATCCGCATAGCGAAAACCTTGAACCCTTTCCTGATCTTGAACATCGCATGCGTTGGTATAACCGTTATGCGGCACCGTTATCTGTTGATGCTATCAGGCAATGTATTGCAGGAAAGATCAACAGTCAGCAAATCACACATCTCATCACGGTTAGTTGCACAGGCATGAGTGCACCGGGTCTTGATCTGATGCTGATGGAGTTGATGGATCTCCCAAAAAATATCTTCCGTACTTCTATCAACTTCATGGGTTGTTATGCCGCCATACATGGATTAAAGTTGGCTGATATGATTTGTAAAACGGATCATACTGCAAAAGTGATGATCGTTTGTACCGAATTGTGTACACTGCATTTTCAAAAAGATGCAAGTCCTGATAGTATTGCTTCTACACTTTTGTTTGGTGATGGAAGTGCAGCAGCTTTGGTGATGCACGATGATGTAACTGTCAAAGGATTACACCTCAAAAGTTTTTACAGCGAAGTTGTTCCAAAAGGAAAACGGGATATGGCTTGGGAACTTTCTTCCACAGGTTTCTTAATGACATTGAGCGGATATATTCCCGATTTGATTAAAGAAGATTTTGCGCCATTGGTAGAACGTGCATTGCAGCATGCAGGTTTGCAGAAGAAAGATATCAGCAACTGGTGTATTCATCCCGGAGGCAGGCGTATTGTAGATACCATTCACAAATCACTTCAATTGCCGGAAGGAAAACTACAGGCCTGTTATGATGTGTTGCGTGATTATGGCAACATGTCTTCTCCAACTATTTTATTTGTGTTGAAAGAATTGATGCAACGCAGCAGTACTGATGAATCCATTTTTGGTACCGCCTTTGGCCCCGGTTTAACAATGGAAACTTTTGTAGCTTCAACACATGGCGGGTGACTCACCCGCCATAATATAAACTCTTGCAGATTTAATACATGCCTAACCTTTCAAAACGATCATATCAAAAAGAAATACTCGATGGCGATGATAGTCCGTTTGAAGACATCAAACAGAATATGCATGAGCTTGATGTGATCAACACTTGGTTAGGCGGACATCAAATTACTATCAAAGGATTACAACAATTAATGGGCAGGGTGAGCCACCCGCATACACTTCACATTTGTGAAATTGGTTGTGGTGGTGGCGATAATCTGCGAGTAATTCAACAATACTGTAAAAAGAAAAACATCAACACAAAATTGATTGGCATTGATATCAATCCACATTGCATTGCGTATGCTCAATCAAGAAAAGAGAATGAAGGCATTGAATTTATCTGTTCCGATTATGCAACAGTTTCATTCACACAAAAACCGGATGTCATTTTTTCATCCCTATTCTGCCATCACTTTACAGTAGATGAATTACAACAACAATTTTTGTGGATGAAGAATCATTCCACGCTTGGCTTTTTTGTGAACGATCTGCACCGTCATCCGCTTGCCTATCATTCCATCAAATTGTTAACGGGTCTTTTTTCAAAATCATATCTTGTAAAAAATGATGCGCCGTTAAGCGTGGCACGAGGATTTAAAAAAGAAGAGATCATTCAACTTTGTAATCAATCATCCATCAACAACTATCAGTTAAACTGGATGTGGGCTTTTCGTTGGCTGCTAATTTTTAAGCATGAATGACAGGTATTACGATATTGCAATCATTGGCGGCGGGTTGGCAGGATTGGCTTTAGCCATTCAATCGGCAAAGCAAGGTTATGCAGTTGTGTTATTTGAAAAAGAAAAATATCCCTACCATAAAGTGTGTGGCGAATACATCAGCAGGGAAAGCTGGAACTTTCTTGAATCATTAGGCGTTCCGTTGTCAACACTGAACTTACCTATCATCAAGCAACTGGAAGTATCATCACCTCAAGGAACTATTTTTCAACACGAACTGCCGCTTGGTGGTTTTGGTATCAGTCGTTATAAACTTGATGACATGCTGGCAACCATTGCCCGGCAACACAATGTTGATTTACTGGAAGAAACAAAAGCAAATGATGTTGTTTTTCAAAATGATTCATTTATCATTCATTCATCGGCAGGTGATTTTACTTCAACAATTGCTGCAGGTTGTTTTGGCAAACGAAGTAATCTTGATGTAAAATGGAACCGGGCATTTATACAGCAAAAACCAAATAAGCTCAACAACTATATTGCTGTTAAATATCATATCAACATCAATCGCCCAAATGATGTAATTGCCTTGCACAATTTCGAAAATGGATACTGTGGTATTTCACAAATTGAAGAAGGAAAATATTGTCTTTGTTATTTAACCACTGCGGTTAATCTGCAAAAAAACAATAACAGTATTGAACAAATGGAGAAAAATATTCTCTGTAAAAATCCACAACTCAAAAAAATATTTGCTGAAGCTGAATTTCTGTACGATTCACCTGTTACCATTTCACAGATCAGCTTCGAACAAAAGCAACAGGTGGAACATCATGTGTTGATGATCGGCGATGCAGGTGGTATGATCACTCCACTTTGCGGCAATGGCATGAGCATGGCCATGCATGGAAGCAAACTTGCATTTGAACAGGTGCATGCTTTTCTGCAACAGCAAATCACACGAGAGCAAATGGAAGAATTCTACAGCCGCAACTGGCAACAGCAGTTTGCCAAACGTTTAAAAACCGGCCGACTGATACAAGGGCTATTTGGCAAGTCAAGCGTCACGAATCTTTTCATTAATTCAGTCAAAACGCTGCCCTTCCTGGCCAAACCTTTGATTCGTCTTACACACGGCCAATCTTACTAAAAAATTAATTTTCAGTAATTACTGAAAATTCGGAATTATTTGCTAACTTAGGGCCATGAAATTATCGGAAGCCAAACAACAGTTCATCAGCACCTGGGGCGCTATTGGTACACACTGGGGCATTAACCGCACCATGGCACAGGTTCATGCGTTACTGATGATTAGTCCTGACCCACTTACACAGGACGATGTGATGGCTCAATTGAACATCAGCCGGGGCAATGTGAACATGAATATCCGTGACCTGATCGATTGGGGTTTGGTTGATCGTGTGCTGATTCAGGGTGAACGAAAAGAATATTTCACAGCAGAAAAGGATATCTGGAAAGTAGCACGACAGATCATTAAAGAACGCAAGAAGCGTGAACTTGACCCGATGATGAAACTGATGGATCAGTTAAGTAAAGTGGATGGTGATAAAAAAGATAAGGAAGTAAAAACCTTTCTTGATACCATTGCCGGTATTAAAAAATTTGGTGCACATGCTGATAGTATGCTGGATGTTGTGGTGAAGAGTGATGAAAATTGGTTTATCAGTACAGCATTGAAGCTCTTTAAATAATTGATCTAAGATCAATGCAAGCCGATTCGTTCGGCTTTTTTAAAACTATATATTTTCATTTTTTTCTGAAATTATAAATACTTAAATCGTGAAACTGTTTAAGCAATTTGAATTCTACAGCAGCATTCTATTGATTGCTGGATTCTTTATTACCTGGCTTATCACAAGAGATGGTGAACTTCTTTTCACTGCCTATTTCGCTGTGGGAGCATTGCATGTTGTTGGTATGATCACACATGCAGTGGCGCATTGGTTTACAAATGATAAAAGTCTTCGGTTATATTATCATTGGTTGGTAGTAATACTTCTCTTGCTTGCTCCTCTGGGCATTGGTTTAGTTCTATTATTATTTGCAGCTCCTTTCATGGCGATCACTTATACGTGGATCTGCTGGAGAGAATTAAGGGCTTTAAAACTAAAAGGGTTTGTGCACTTGAAATAATTCATCACTAAATAAACTGTTATGAACTACACAATCCCCAACTGGCTTATTTACATTGGCGCTGCCGGACAAATTTTCACAGCTATGGTTTATCCTTATGTGCGTCACAAAGTATTTGATTGGTATAACGACATAAAAAAACTGAAACCTCTTAACCAGGAAATAGCCAAAACATATGGCCGCTACATACAAGGTTTAAACTTTTCATTTGGTCTGATCTCCTTCTTACTTGCTGATGAGTTAAAAAATGGCAGTGCGCTTGCTGTTGCAATAACCGGGTTAATTGCTGCTTACTGGACAGGGAAAGTTATTACACAGTTTGCCTACTACCCTATGTATGAAATTCCTGATAAACTCATTTTTAAAATTGGAGAAGTGCTGATGAATACATTGTTCATCACATTTGCAGTAGTGTTTAATTGGCTGTTTGTTTCCAATATTATCCAATACTTTAATTAAGTACATAATGAAAAATAAAAAAATCATCATTGCAGGAGGCTCTGGGTTCATCGGAGAAGAAATGATCAGGTACTTTGGTAAAACAAACCAACTGGTTATTCTAACACGTAATATAAAAGCCGGCAATAACAACAGAAATCATTATTCCGGTTTAAATGAAGCAGACTTAACGAATACAAGATTTGTTGAATGGAATGGAAAAACAGTTGGTGATTGGAAAGAAGAATTAAACAACGCAGACATCGTTATTAACCTGGCCGGAAAATCTGTTAACTGTCGATATACTGAACAAAACAAAAGGGAAATTCTGAATAGCAGAACAGAGACCACGAAAGTAATTGGCGAAGCTATTCAACAAATTACTCATCCGCCTGAATTATGGATCAATGCATCATCAGCAACAATTTACAGACATGCAACTGACAAACCACAAGATGAATATACAAGTGAAATCAAGAATGATTTTTCTGTACAGGTATGCAAGCAATGGGAGGAGGTATTCTATAAACAGAAAACACCAAATACCAGAAAGATTGCACTTCGTATGGCCATTACAATTGGAGCCGGTGGTGTTATGCTCCCCTATTTTAATCTGCTGAAGTTTGGTTTAGGTGGAAAACAAGGTAATGGTAAACAGATGTACAGCTGGATACATATTGAAGACACCTGTAGAATTATTGATTGGCTATTTGACCATAAAGAACTGGAAGGAACATTTAACTGTTCCTCACCAAATCCTGTCACGAATGAAGCATTTATGAAAAACCTGCGACACGTTACCAACACGACCGTGGGCTTGCCTGCTTATACATGGATGCTAAAACTTGGCGCATGGGTAATTGGGACGGAAACAGAATTGGTTTTAAAAAGCCGTTGGGTTGTGCCAACAAAACTGCTTGAATCAGGATATACTTTTAAATATCCATTGATAACTGAAGCTCTGCAAAATGTAATTGATCAAACTCCTAAGAAGCAATTTAAACTCTGGTAAAATTGCCTCTGAAGATTTGTCTTTACCTTTATAACATGAGCAAAAAAACACTTGTCCTCGGCGCATCTGATAACAGCTCCCGTTACAGCTATCTTGCTATACAACGGCTTCGCAGTAAAGGGCATGATGTAATTGGCATTGGCAAACACACAGGAACGGTTGAAGATGTAACAATTGAAACAACCAAACAACCGATCAAAGAATTAGATACAGTTACTCTTTATCTGAACCCCCTTCATCAAAAAGAATATTACGATTACATTCTTGCGCTCAAACCAAAACGCATCATTTTTAATCCCGGTGCCGAAAACGAAGAGCTGAAACAACTGGCCTTGCAAAATAACATTCAGCCCATGGAAGCATGCACATTGGTGTTGTTAAGTACTGGACAGTATTAAAAGCCATTTTCGATTTTAGAAGGGCGATTGCAGATTATGTCGCCACTTGCTTATTGTCCATTGCCTGTTGCGTATTGCCTCAACTTCGGTTATCCCCAGCTGTTAATAAACACATAACTCAACAAACTTGCAGCGGCCGGAAAGAATTTCGTAAATTAGAGAAACCCTTTTTATTGACACCGACAACAATCGGTGCCATGTGGTCAAAATCAAATAAAAAATAAACACATGAAATGGAGAAAATTCAATGGCGAGCATATCCGCATTCCGATCAAGGAAGAGGTACGTGCCGCCATTATAAGAGAAACCGGCAGAGGCTTTCGCCTGAAAGTTTGTGTTGGTACAGACAGCCAGGTAAAAGGAATGGAAACAGAGTTTGCAACGGTCATTGTTTTTCTGCGTGAAGGTCATGGTGGATTCATGTTCATCCACAACGAAAAAACAAGACAGAAGTATTCCATTAAAGAACGTATGCTTGTTGAAGTAGCAAAGAGTATTGAAATTGCATATGAGCTTTGCGACCTCTTTACAGTGTATGATGTAGACATGGAGGTACATGCCGACATTAACACCAACCCTCACTTCAAAAGCAATGAAGCATTGCGTGAAGCAATGGGTTACATACTCGGTATGGGCTTTGCCTTTAAAGCCAAACCGGAAGCTTTCGCCAGCAGCAGCTGCGCCAATAAAATTGTAAACTGATTTTACGTTTACGGTTCTGCCCCTCAACCGTGCGAACCACGGTTCATAACTTCGTCGCCCCTTTTCAAAAGCACTTCAGGCAAAATTTTTCCTTTTTACATTTTTGGTTTCACGCCGTCCGACATGATATTATCTTCATGTCTGCTGAATATCCTGTTCCATCTTCTCCAGAATAAATTCCTTTCGGCTTCTGTTTTAAATGAAGCATTAATCAGTTCTTCAGTTTTGTCGCCTGCTTTATTCATGTTGCCAAGTCCGTCAATCTCATAGATGAACAGAATTTTATAGCTGTCATCACCCCAGTAGTGAAAGAGTATTCTGAAGTTCTTGACTATGTTATTCGGCCTTATCCCTTTATCAACATAATACATGATCAGAGAGTCTCTGTTTACTCCCCGCAAAGTTGTATCTCCAAATTGAGGTCCACTGAATATCCATGTGGTAACCACGACAGGATTGGGATCAGGAGGAGCTGTTTGTTGAGCAAAAGAACAGTTGAACAAGAAGCTACTGACAGCTGTACATGCAGCAAAGAGAATGTGTCTCATGTTGTTTGGTTTTACCGTTAATAAAAATGGACACGGGCAACGCTAAACGTTGAAACTTTGATTTGTGGAGAGAAGTAAAAAAGAAAGGATATACAAGTTAAACAACCTTGCATTCATTTGCAATACAAGTTTATTTTAATATATCAGGAAATACGGAGTAATGCAGCCCCCACAACTGCCGCCGTTTCAGTACGCAATCTTGTTTCACCTAACATAACGGGTTTGTATTCTGCTTCAATTGCCTGGTTGATTTCTTCATTGGTAAAATCTCCTTCAGGGCCGATGAGGATAATACAATTTGAAAATTGATTAATTTGAAAATTTGAAAATGGGTTCTTCTCTGTTTCTTCACAATGAGCAATCAGTTTCAGTAATCCGTCAGACGTCCCCGTCGG
>JAKFDY010000057.1:0-3873 GCA_036675885.1 Lacibacter sp.
AGTTTCAACGTCCGGCACTGTTTCTCCTGTAATTACCGATGTTGATACATTTGGCGTTAGCAATCCTGTTGCATTAATTACTACTATGCTGGGTTATAATAAAAACTATCGCTTTGTTGGTTCTATGGGATTTAATTATACGTTTTCAAAATTATTTAAGTTAAGCACCACTGCCGCAGTTACACTTGACAAGGTTCGTGAGAACATGTTTATCCCGGCCAAGGGTGTAGTGAATGATACATTGAAAAATGGAACAATTGCCGATAGCCGCCTCGGGGCGCAAACAAAGCGAATGCTGAGCATATATAATGATACCCGGTTTTCTTATGACCAGACTTTTCGACATATTCACCATTTAGCAGGCCGTGTCGGTGTGCGTTTCCTGCAATCAAATACCGAACAGGATATAGCCTTAGGCGCCAATTCTGCTACCGACCAATTGCGCAGTGTAGGAAATGGTGTTGCGGCTTTACGAAGAACAGGTGGCGATTTAGGGAAATACAGGTGGATTAATAACTATATAGGTGCAGATTATTCCTTGCGTGAAAAATATTTTGTTTCAGTGAACGTAGCCGTTGATGGTTCTTCACGTTTTGGAAAAGCTGTTCCCGGGGCATTATCATTAAGCGGAAACAGTTTTGCTGTTCTTCCTTCTATTGCCGGCGCCTGGCTCATTTCTTCAGAGAATTTTATGGCGAACAACAGGATGATCACCCTGCTGAAGCTAAGAGCTTCTTATGGTCTTTCAGGCAACGATGATATTGGTAATTATAATGCAAAACAATATTATGTTTCGCAAAATTTTCTTGGAACACAAGGGTTGGTTAGAGGCAATTTTGGCAACAACCAATTGCAATGGGAAACTGTGAAGAAGTTGAATGGAGGTTTGGATGCCGCATTTTTCAATGAACGTTTTAATTTTTCAGTTGACGTTTATCAGAACAAAACAGACAAGATGCTTGTGAACGAAACCTTACCCAGCATAACAGGTAGCACCTTTGCCCTTACAAATTCAGGCAACATGAAAACAACAGGCGCTGAAGCTTCTGTAACCGCACGTATTATCAATAAGCCTGCTTTAAAATGGGATGCAGGTTTTAATGTAGCAAAATATAAATCAACAATAACAGGTTTACCCAACACTATATTGACAGATTATGCCGGTGGTACAATTATCAGCAGCGTAGGAAACGGCCCAAATATGTTTTATGGTTATAAAACGAATGGAGTATTTGTTTCAGATGCAGAAGCAACCGCAGCAGGTTTAGGCATTGTGCAAGCTAATGGGAACATTCTTGCTTTTAGAGGTGGTGATATTCATTTTCAGGATTTAAACGGTGACCATATAATTGATGACAATGACCAGCAGATTATTGGAAATCCGAATCCGGATTTCACAGGTGCAATAACAAACAGAATAGAATGGAAACGGTTTGCGCTGGACGTTTTATTTACCTTCTCAAAAGGAAACGATATTTACAACTATACAAGGAGACAGTTGGAATCGCAATCGAATTACAATAATCAAACGACTGCTGTAATAAACCGTTGGCGAAGCAATGGGCAGGTAACAAACATACCTCGTGCATCTTTTGGCGATCCAATAGGTAACAGCCGCTTCTCCGACAGGTGGATTGAAGATGGCTCTTACTTCAGGTTAAGAACAGCTTCGCTTACCTATAACCTGCCCATCAAAGCCGGGTTCTTAAGATATTCAGTATTATATGTTACAGGAAATAATTTGTTCACACTTACCAGATACCTCGGCTTCGATCCTGAAGTGAGCGCCATGCCGGGTGTATTAGCCCAGGGTGTAGATATAACGCTTGAGCCGCAATTCAGGTCGGTGCAGGTTGGGCTTAGATTTGGGTTATAAGTTTTAAAAAGTATAAGAAATTAAGATATGAAATCGAACTTTTTTAAATCGTGTTTTTGCTTGCTTGGAGTAGCGGGTTTATTATCGTTGTCTTCCTGCAAAAAAATATTGGATATAGAGCCAACCAGTGTGCTTACCGGGGAGCAAACCTACCGCAACGTATTTGATGCAGACGCAGCTGTGTTAGGAGTGTACGGCAAGTTTATGCAACTTGCAAAACCGTATGTATTGCTGAACGAGTTGAGAGCCGACCTGATGTCTCCAACCATGAATGCTGACCTTTATTTGCAGCAGTTGAGTAATCATACGGTTGCCAATGACAATCCTTATGTAAATCCCACGCCGTTTTATGATGTCATCCTGAATTGCAACGATGTGATGATGAATTTTGATAAGATGCTTGCAGAGAAAAAACTTAAAACCGACGAATACAACCAGCGTTATTCCGATGTGGCCGCAATCCGCACCTGGGTTTACCTGCAATTAGGGATTCATTTCAGCAAAGATGCGCAGGGTACTATAGGCATTCCTTATATCACCAATCCATTAGCATCTATTGCCGATGTAAAGAACGAAGCCAACTATCCTTATCTTCCTTTTCAGCAGTTGTTAGCCGAACTGATTAAAACAATGGAAGCCTTACCGACAAAGGAATTGTACACCACTAATACTACTCTGATTACTACTGTTGACCAATACAGAACCAACAAATTTTTCATCCATAAGAAAATTTTACTTGGTGACCTGCATTTATGGAATGCAACTTATGATCCTTCATCCTATAAGAAAGCAGCTACCTGGTATAGAGATGTTATTTCGACTTATGACAACGATGGTAACGGAAACACGCAGAAAAATTATTACCATCTTGTTGGAAATTTTGACCCCAATACAAGTACAAATTCACTGGCAGTTGCTTACACCCGTTTCCGTGAAAGTGATATTAATGCGTTGTACGATAGTAATACTGAGGGCTGGCGTTCCATGTTCTCCCGGGGCAAGATTAGTTACGATGCGTTATTCGACTGGGAGTGGGTTTGGGTGTTACCTCTCAGCAGCAACTTTGCTCCGAAAAACCCGTTTATTGAGTTGTTTTCACCAATTGGTGGACGATACGAGGTAAAACCTTCGCAGCAGGCTATGGATACATGGAACAGTGAAACACAGTTCAACGGATTTCCGTTTGATGCCCGTGGACGGTTAACCTACAAATTCATTGGTGGACAGCCGGTGATTATGAAATTCCTTTACTATTATATGGATGGCAATACATTCATTCCATCACTTAATTCAAACGGAAGAAGTGGGGAGTGGTGGTTGTACCGTGCTGCTTCTTTATGGCAGCATTTTGGCGAAGCCGCTAACCGTGATGGTTATCCGAAACTTGCTTATGCTGTAGTTAACCAGGGTATCAAGAGTGCTTATTCACCAAACCCGGTTCCTGCAAATGTTACCAACATTCAAAATACCCTGAACCTCCCTTATCCTTATAATTTCGATGCCAGAAGCGGCGACAATCCACAGTTCAGGGCTGTTTACAGGGATATGAACGGATTGCGTGGAAGGGCTTATTTGCCTTCACGTTCACTTGCTGCAACAAATGTTCAAGACAGCATTTCGCAATTAGAAACCCAACTGGTTGACGAAGGCGGATTGGAACTGGCTTACGAAGGCCAGCGCTGGTCCGATTTAATAAGAGTAGCTATCAGAAGAAATGATCCTTCTTTTATTGCTGATAAAATTTATGACAAACTAAGAAAATCTGGTGTTAGTGCAGGTGCAGCTGATGCTGCAAGAGGAAAATTAATGGGGCGTAACTGGTATCTTCCGTTTAATTGGTAGAATTAAGACAGTACATTTTTTAACATTTAAATTTTTAGAAATGGGCTTTAAATTACCCCTGATTTAATTGGTGAATTAAAACTGGTTTTTGGTTCATCATATTGTTTACTAAGCTGTGAAAAAGCGTTGATTTATCATTCAGGTTTTTACGAAAG
>JAKFDY010000058.1:0-1741 GCA_036675885.1 Lacibacter sp.
AGAACCGGTGATGCGGTTACAACATTCCCTGTAACAGCGCCAGAACAAAACCCTTCAGCCTTAACACCTTTCGTTGAATACGAAATTTATACCTACAGCAAAGACAGCTTCAGCATTCATGCTTACTTCTCTCCCACTTTGAATTTTCATAATACAGAGAATGGTTTGCAATATGCCATTTCTGTTGATGATGAAGCACCGCAGATCATCAGCCTCAACAAAGAAGATAGGAACAGCATCAGTGGTATCTGGAATAAATGGGTGGGCGAAAATATTATTATCAAAACAAGTAAACATAAGATCAGCACAGCCGGTAAGCATGTGATTAAATACTGGATGGTGAACAGTGGCGTAGTGCTGCAAAAAATTGTTGCAGACTTTGGCGGCATGGAAACAACTTATCTGGGTCCACCTGAAACAAAAATCAACAACTAAACTTTTAACTATTGATTAAATCGAATTACATGAAAAAGTTCATTCTAAAAATCACTGCAGCCGGGGCAATACTGGCGTGCTTTGCTTATTGCACAGGCACAAGAAAAGCAACAATGAATGCCACATCGTTGAAGGATGCTTACAAAAATGATTTCCTTATTGGCACTGCATTGAGTGCTGGACAGATCGAAGAAAAAGATCCAAAAGCCAATACATTGATCATTCAACAGTTCAATGCCATTACGCCGGAGAATATCATGAAGGCGGAAATTATTCATCCGGAGTGGGACAGATATAATTTTGACCTGGCTGATAAAATTATTGCCTATGGTCAAAAAAACAACATGAAGGTGAATGGTCATACATTGATCTGGCACAGTCAGCTTCCGGTCTTTGCAAGAAGAATTAAAGATGTTGATTCATTCAAAACTTTTTTTACGAATCACATCAATACCGTTGCAAGCCGTTACAGTGGTAAAATCTTTTCATGGGATGTAGTGAACGAAGCACTGAACGAAGATGGAACAATGCGCAAATCTATTTTCCTTGATAGAATGGGAGGTGGATTTGTAACGGAAGCTTTTCATCTTGCAGAAAAAGCATCACCAAATACTGAACTCTATTATAACGATTACAATAATGAACAACCAAAAAAACGTGAAGGCTGTCTTGCACTCGTGAAAAAAGTACAGGCTGCCGGTGTACGTATTGATGGTGTGGGTATACAAGGTCACTGGCATTTAGGTCGTGTACCGTTCAAGGATATTGAAGAAAGCATTCTTGCGTATCATGCGCTTGGTTTAAAAGTAATGATCACTGAGCTTGATATAGAAATGCTGCCACGCAATTTTCAAGGTGCCGATGTAGGCCAACGCCAGGCATCTAACCCTGCATTGAATCCATATGCGTATGGCATTCCTGATAGTTTGTTACAACAACAGGCAAATGATTATGCCAACCTGTTCAGATTGTTTTTAAAACACAAGGATAAAATTACACGTGTTACATTCTGGGGTGTTAACGATGGACAAAGCTGGTTGAATGGCTGGCCTGTACCGGGCAGAACAAACTATCCGCTATTATTCGATCGTGCATTTCAACCCAAACCTGCTTACCATGCAGTAATGGCATTAAAGAAATAAACTAATTGCTTGCTCATTAAAATCAACACATGAACTCATCACAAAAATTATCGGTAAAAGAAAAAGTTGGATACAGTTTAGGCGATCTGGCTGCAAACCTTGTATTTCAAACACTCGTAACCTACCTAGCCTACTTCTATACAGATATCTACGGACTCGATACC
>JAKFDY010000059.1:0-7228 GCA_036675885.1 Lacibacter sp.
CTGCTGGCGGCAATGGCCTGCGGCCTGCAGAACGCGATGGCGACCACCTACAGCGGCGCGGTGATACGCACTACCCACCTGAGCGGCATGTTCACCGATCTCGGCATCGGCGTTGGCCACGCACTGCGTGGCATGCCTTTGCCGAAACGACGCCTGCTGTTGAGCGCCGTGATCATCGCCGGCTTTTTTACCTCAGAGCTCACAAAAGGGTTTCTGCTTAGCGCCGATTATGGTTCTAATTACCACCAGATAAGGAGCGGTAACAGGATAATGGCTAATGCCATGGAGATTTATTGGCTGTGTCCTGAAGCCGGCACGCCTTACGCTTTACGTGATGTTGAACACGATTGGGGCACAGGAGGTTTTAACGAATCGGTATTTAATTTTGTAAATACCAGTTGGATGACCCCCATTTTATGGGCGCAACGTGAATTTAACAATGCTCCTGCAAACAAAAGAAGTAAACTGGACAGCTTGTACATAAACCTGCTGCATGTTTTAAAAGGTTTTGCATACCAGAGAGCGACCGATATGTATGATAAAATCCCATACATTGAAACTGGTTCCGCAGGTGGGCTTGAAGGTGCTAAAGTGACTTACTTAGGTCAATCAGAAATTTATCCGAAAATTATCAGTGATTTTAAAACAGCCGATAATTTTCTGACCGGCATTACACTTTCTCCTACACAGCAGGCAACATTTAACCAACAGGATATTCTTTTCGGAGGAAGTATTTTACAATGGCGGAAGTTTGTAAATTCTTTAAGGCTGCGATTTGCACTAAATGTAAGTGAAATGTTGCCTACCCTTACCAGCCAGGTTATTACCGAGCTGAATGGTAAGCCATTGTTAACATCTTATAACGATGTGGCGGGCATTGCTGACATTGCGATTATTGCGCCAAACCGCATTTGTGATGAATTAGGTATTACCCGTGCTTTCAGAGAAAGAGCAGATGATTGCCGTGCAGGAAAAAAAATCCTGGATGATGTCATGAATTGTAAGCCCGTGGTTAACAGTAAAATTGTAAACGGGCAAACCTTGCAATATTTCAGTGGCGATAATGCTGCAACAGGTTTGTTGGATGGCACAGTCGATCCTCGTGTATCCTATATTTTTTCACCTGATTGGAGTGGCAGGTATATTGGTGCTGAAACAAAATATGATAATGGCACCGATGTAAATAGCTATTACAATAAAATGCTGCGTGGATACTATATTAACGACCCCATTTTAACCGATATCAATGTAACTACTTTCTATTACGGAAAAAACAATAGTCAGTCCATAGTGTTAGATGCTGCATCAAAGGCTGATTTAACAAAGCGGGAAGCGTTTCTGTTAAATACTCTCCGCAGCAGATGCGCAAATTATGAAGACAATAACTGGACAGTGGGTACAGAAAACAACCTGATAGCGGAGCATAATGTACGCCCGTTGTTCAACTTCGCAGCGAAATATCCGGTAATACATGCAGTTGAAACAGAACTTTCGCTTGCCGAGGCCGCTGTAAGAGGTTTTGGCAGCTTGAACGGTTCTGCCAGGGAGCATTACAAAAATGCTATAATATTATCATGTAAATATTGGTATAACCTCAACGTTTCAAATCAATATTCTAAGCAAACAAGCCCGGCTTTGCCAACTTCAATGGACGATTCAAGAATTAACACAAAGCCAGCAATGGAATACAATGCAAATGCTTATGCTGAGTTTGCAGCTCAAAAATTTGATGTAATGACAGCCCAGCAAAAAGTACAGGCAATTTTTGATCAGCTTCAGCTACATTATAATCTGTTTAACTTTGAAACACCCTTTACTGCTGCACGCAGGTTAGTTAAATATTTGGGTGTGAACCCTGCATCACAATATGGGATATTCAAATGGAAAGAAAGAATGACTTATCCAAGCAGCGTACAAGCTTCTGATCCGGCAAATTGGTCCATTATCAGCCCTCATAACAATCCGGATCTTCCGGTTTGGTTTACTGGGCGTAGCGCAAAATGGAAAAATACATTAGAGTAAGAAAAGTTCATTGTGTGATTAGAAAAGAGGCTGTTCCAAAACAACTGGACAGCCTCTTTTTATTTGTATAACTTTTAGTCAGTCTCCATTTGCCCCTCACAACAGCTTTATTTTTCTTTTGAAACATCCTGTAGTTTCGCAAACTGCAAAAGAGGGAAAGCGACATTTTGTAGAATGTTTATAAATAAGTGGAAAAACTTCTATTTTTTTTTTAAGAAGTCTGAAAAGTTTCCCTATTTTAGTGCTAACCAAACGACTGCAATGCAGCTTAAGAACTATCGGTATAAACAACAGATACAGAAGCATCTCTATTTTGAAGGTGAGCTTTCCTGTGCTGATCTGAGTTTGCTCACCGATAAGAGCCTTCCACTTACAACCCGTGTGTTAAACGAGTTGATAGAAGAGGGTGCAGTAGTTGAGTCTGGCTATGCCAGTTCTACAGGTGGTCGCCGGCCCTTGGTTTATTCTCTCAAGGCCGATATGTTTTACATTGTTTCAGTGGCAATGGATCAGTTGGTAACACGTATTGCTATTCTGGACATGCAGAACAACTACGTACTGCAACCTCTGCGTATTGAACTTCCGTTGAGCAAAAATCCCGATGCGTTATCACAACTCACGCAACACATCAACAGTTATATACTTTCTTCAGGCATCTCTAAACAAACTATTGCAGGTATTGGTATTGGTATGCCTGGTTTTGTTGATGTAATAAAAGGGATCAATCATTCATTCCTTAAAACAGAAAGCGGCAGCATAGTAAGTATTGTAGAAGCTGCAGTTGGTGTGCCTGTATTTATTGATAACGATTCCAGTTTAATAGCATTAGCCGAATTGAAATTTGGAGCAGCCCGTAACAAACAAACTGTAATGGTGCTGAATGTAGGCTGGGGCATAGGTTTAGGTATGATTGTGAAAGGAGAACTCTTTCGTGGTAACAATGGTTTTGCAGGTGAGTTTAGTCATCTTCCTCTTTTCAGCAATAATATCATGTGCAGCTGCGGTAAAAGCGGTTGCCTTGAAACAGAATCATCTTTATTTATTGTTACTAAAAAAGCCATTGAGGGCTTGAAGGAAGGGAGGGCTTCAATGCTTAAGAACTTAACACTTGAACATGCTGAAGATTCTTCAAGAAGCATTATGGAAGCGGCAGTAAAAGGTGATAAGTATGCCATTGAATTATTATCAGAAGCAGGTTATCATATTGGTCGTGGTATTGCTATTCTTATTCATTTATTTAATCCCGAACTGGTAATATTAAGTGGACGTGGTTCTGTGGGCGGAAAAATCTGGCTGGCACCTATACAACAGGCAATCAATGAACATTGTATTCCCAAAATTGCGGAGAATACACAGCTTGAAATATCGTCACTTGGTTTTCATGCTGAATTAATTGGCGCAGCTGCGTTAGTGATGGATCACTTTGATTCTATAGACAGGAAAAGAAATCAAAAAATTGAAAGTGAAGCAAAGCTTTAGTGTTAACCTGTTATTTACAACCTTTTTTATTCTCGTCTCTTTTATTTTTTAAAACCATAAACAAACTGCGATGAAAAAGCTACACTCAATTTTAATGCTCGTTGTAATAATGAGCATTCAATGCTTAATTGTGTCTGCGCAGGAAAAAAGAACCTTATCAGGATTTATTAAAGATGCTGAAGGTAACCCTGTTGTTGGAGCAACAATTATTGAAAAAGGTACTAAGAATACCAAAATAGCAAGTGCAAATGGAGAGTTTAGTATCTCCGTTTCTCCTAATGCTACTTTGGTTATAACCAGTATTGGCTACAATCAACTTGAAGTTAAAGTAGGTAATCAAACCGTTTTACAAATCACACTGGAATTAACTTCTGGCTCCCAACTTGGAGAAGTAGTTGTTACGGCACTTGGTGTTAAACGGGAAAAAAGGTCTTTAGGATATGCTACTTCAACAGTAACTGGAGATGATTTAGTAAAAGCAGGAGCTACACTGAATCCTGTTTTGGCAATGTATGGAAAAGCTGCTGGTGTTGGTATCAATATTGGTTCAGGCGGCCCAACTGCCAGTGTAAGAATAAACATCAGGGGAGCGGCAGGGCTTGAATCAAATACTAATACAAGACCTCTCTTTGTTGTTGACGGTGTTCCGTTATACGATGAATCAACAAATATGGAAAGCAGAGGGTATGATCCTCTTAACTCTTTCGACTATGGATCAGGAATAAATGATATTAACCCAGGCGATATTGAATCAATAGAAATTCTAAAGGGTGCAAAGGCAACTGTGCTTTATGGTAGCCAGGCATTAAATGGCGTAGTGCTCATTACCACAAAAAGTGGAAAGAAAACACGGGGCCTTGGAATGCAGTTTTCACAACAAATAACTTTTGATAAGCCATTTACCTTTATTGAATTTCAGAATGAATATGGCTCAGGCTCAAGTGTGCGGGACACACAATATGCAACGCTTAATGGCAATCAGGTAAGGAGATTACCTCTTAGCAGGTTAAGCTTCGGGCCAAAATTTGATGGCAGTCAGGTAATGCTTTATGATAGCACGATGGGACCTTATAAAGCTTATCCCAATAACTTCATAGATTTTTTCAGAACAGGTATTTCAAACAGAACCTCTGTTGCAATTTCTGGTGGCGGACAAATGGGTAGTGTAAGAGCCTCTTACACACGTAATACTTACCAGGATGTGTTGCCGGGATTTTCTCAAAAGCAGAATACATTTAGTTTCAACGGAAATTTCAATGTGTCTGAATTTGCAAGCTTTGAATTTATCAACAACCTTTATTCTACGCAAACTGTAAACCGTCGGCCAAATATTCAACAATTTGTGGCGACAGGTTTAAACAGAGATTATGACTACAATTGGATGAAAGATTTCTATCATGATCAGGATGGTTTCAGAAAAGACCTCGAACCTTATGGTTTAGCAGGCTCAAGCCCTGGTTTTTGGCCCAATGCAGCAGCAGGAATCTTGTGGGAGCAAAACGACAACCGTGATAGAGATAACAAATTCCATCTTCTCAGTTCAATAAGATCTACGCTTCGCTTTACCAAACAAATATCTTTGATTGCACAGGCAGCGGTTGATTTTACAAACTTTGACTATATTACTGAGAACAAAATTATCCGTTTAAACCCGGTAAGAACAGGTGGTCGCTATAGCTGGACCAAAAGGAATACAATGGTTCAGAATTTCCAGGCACTTCTAAAATATGAGAAAGATTTTAAGAAAGATCTCAACTTCTTTGCATTTGGTGGAACTGCCTATCAAAAAATTTCTGACAATAACATCTATGCTTCTACTGGCGATGCAGGATTGCTATTTCCAGATTGGTTTTCTTTAAATAACGCTGATTCCAGAGGATGGCCAACTTCCAGTTCAAGAGGTAAAGTGGTTGGTTTGGGTCGTGGTTCAGATGTTTTATATAGCGTTCTTGGATCAGCAACGCTTTCGTGGAAAAGCACATACTATCTTGAAGTGCAGGGAAGGAATGACTGGAATTCTACTTTACAGTCACCTAATTATTCATACTTCTATCCCGGTGTATCTTTAACATGGAATTTCTCGAACGATATTGACGTACCTAAACTGCAATATGGTAAACTCAGGTTTGCCTGGGCAGATGTTGGTGGAGGACCTACAACTGCAGTTAGTGACAGATATTTTGCGAATAACGCATTCAGCGTTGGCCAGATTCCGTATCCATATGGACCAATTTCTGTAACTCCTCCAGATGCTTTGTTTCTCGAAGCGATCAAGCCGTTCAGAAAAAGAGAATTTGAAGTTGGTTTTAACACAAGATGGTTCGATAAAAGCAGAATTGAAGTAGATTTCTCTTTCTACACAAATAATACCTATAACCAAATTATCAACTTGCCGCTTACGCCAGCAAC
The DNA here is from genome assembly GCA_036675885.1 of Lacibacter sp. Lineage (GTDB taxonomy): Bacteria > Bacteroidota > Bacteroidia > Chitinophagales > Chitinophagaceae > Lacibacter. The sequence goes on from JAKFDY010000059.1 coordinate 5,911, forward strand.
AGGGTATCGGTCAGCAAAAATTAATTCCGGTAATTTAAAAAACTGGGGCTTTGAATTTTTCATAAAAGGAACTCCATTGGTTTCTAAAAATTACAAATGGGATGTAACATTTACTGCTGCAAATCAATTTTCAAAAGTTATTAAGCTTTACGATGGAATTACACAAAAGTTTGTTGCAGGTAATCAAGGCTTCCAGGTTTGGGTAGAAGAAGGTAAGAAATTTGGTCAGATCAAAGCGTTTGATTACAAGCGTGATCCAAATGGTAACAGAATTGTAAACAGTAGTGGTAGTTATACATTGTCAGATCAGGCTACTTATACAGGCAAAAAAGTAACACCTGATGTGTTTGGTGGTATTAACAGTGATTTCTTTCTTAAAGGATTCAACTTTCACTTGGGTATTGATTACAAATTTGGTGGAACTATTTTTTCATACACCAATAATTACCTGATGGGCACAGGTGTGGTGAAAGCATCACTTCCTGGCAGAGATGAAGCAAATGGTGGACTTGCGTACTATATTGATAATGCGACAGGTAAGTATGTTGCATGGCAGCACAATCAAGCTGCGCCGGCAGGTGCACGTGGAGGTAGTGTTTATCATGATGGATTAATACTCGATGGGGTTAAAGAAGTTGTGTCGGGTGGTACAGTTAAGTATGAAAAGAATGACATTATTGTTTCTGCACCTGCATACTATCAATCCTATATTAATGATCTGGGTACTTCATGGCCTCCTGACAGGTTGTTTAAAAACGATTACATCAAATTGCGTGAAATATCTATTGAATATACATTGCCACAAAAAATATCAAACAAATTAAGGTTACAAAAGGTTTCGGTAAACGCAGCTGTAAGGAACCTTGGGTATATCTATAAGACCTTACCAAATATTGATGCAGAAGGAGCACTTGGCGCACAAGGTTATATCGAAAATTCTTTCTATCCGTCAATGCGATCATTCACACTTGGTGTTAATGTTAGCTTCTAAAAACTCTTAAACTGATTTATTATGAAAAGGATATTCATATATATAGCATGCATAACGATCCTTGCTTCGTCATGCAAAAAAACTCTGAACAAAGAATTCAGTAATCCGGAGATCTATTCAAATACAGGGAATTTATTTGCAGGCATGTTCAGTAAAACATTGTATTCATGGAAACTTTACATACAGGATTATGGCGAATGGTGGTGGGAGTTAAGTGGAAGCGGTTCAATGGGCGTAGCTGGTTATACACAAATATCACAACGATATATTACTGACCGTTATGGTTGGTTTATTGATTACGATGATTTAAGTGGTACTAATGGATTT
>JAKFDY010000060.1:0-16921 GCA_036675885.1 Lacibacter sp.
AGTGGGGAAAACCGAAGGCATGATATCCGACAGCAGTTTTTATGATAGTTCGGGCAGGCGCATTGTTTATAACGTAAACGTGAATGGATACAGGTACTTAAACGGAACAATGAATTTCAGAAAACCTTTTAAGTTGAATAAGTTCAATACCATACAGGCAACAATGAATGCCCGTTTCAATGCCAATCAAACTCCCGGCTATATAAATAATGTATTGAATATTGCGGGCAACAGATCGGCCGGTGCCAACCTGGATGTAAACTACAGCTTCAAGGATATTTTATCCATCAAGCTTCAACAGGAAATAAGTTTTAGCCGGTCGAAACAACGTGGGTTTAGCAATGATGTGTTCAACAGCAAAACAATGAGTACAGGCATCAGTGCAGCTTTACAGTTGCCCAAAAATCTTACCTGGAGCAGTAATGTGATGTATATCAGCAATACAGCCAACAAACGGCAACCTATTAACTTTACGTTGTGGAATGCCAATCTTACATACAGGTTTTTAAAAGGCAACAGGGGAGAAGTGAAATTCTCAGCGTTGGATTTGTTACGGCAGAATAAAAGCATTATCAATATCGCTGGCCCTAACTACCAAAGCTTTGGTTATACCAATGTGTTGCAGCAGTATTTTATGCTCACACTTTCCTATTACCCAAGAAAATTCGGACGCTAATATTTAAGATGAAATCTATGATACATCAACTGAAAAAAACGATCGCCTGTTTATTGTTTTTGTTTGTATTACAAATAAAAAATGTTACTGCGCAGGCAGTTGAAAAATTACGTATTGACCCATCAATGGCTTTTGGCGGAACCGTGTCGGAATATTTTGAAGAAGTAAATTATATTCCTTTGGAAACAACCAAGCAAAGTCTTTTTGGAGATGTCAGCTGGTTGGTTATTACTGACAGCAGTATTGTTATTCAAGACTTTGATACAAGATCAGTATTGTTCTTTTCACTTACAGGTAAGTATATTACCAAAATAAAGTTCAAGGAAAATACCTCCCCGTATGTGGCGTATGAGAAAGCGAGTAATCGTGTGTACTTATCTTTTTATGATCCGCAGGCAAAGAAAAACGAAATTAAATATTATAGTATTACCGGCCGGGAGTTAACAGGTAAGCGAACTGAGGCTGCAAGCTCTCAAAGCAACCATATACCATTGAATAACGGTTTTTCTGTTGCTACAGGTCATTGCTATTTTGCTAATGGCGTGAAACCAGTGGATAGTGTTGCTTATTTATTGAAAGTGTATAAGAACGATACCAGTTTGTACAAATCCTTTTTCCCTTATAATCAAACGATGAATATGGCAGCTTGTGCATTTGGTGGTGGGTTGGGTAAGGTAAACGCATCCGAGGAAAAAGATGCAGTATATGTGTCGCCTCCGTTTGATGGCGGAATTTATAAAGTAACAAAGGATTCAGCGATTAAACTATACCAGGTTGTGCTGCCCCTTAACCGGGCAGTACCAAAATATATTGCACAGTCGAACAACATCAAATTAATCGACAGTCTTCGTAATGCAAGCTGGCCCGATGAAAATACAATAACAGGGGTTTCGAATATTTATATGTTCAATAATATTCTTCTTTTTAAGATCGATGCCAGGAGTTACAGCTGGGTACAGGGATCTGAAAGTTCAAAACAGTATAATTTTATTTTTAACAGGAAAACGGGGCAGTTGGTTTCTATTGAACGGATGAAACCAGATGATCTAAACGGTTTCTTACCTTTTGCGGACAGGCGAATAAATTATCGGGGGTTGGATTATATTGAAGGGTTCTTTTATACCAGTCTTTCATCGCTTCAACTATTCAATGCAAAAGAAGCGACAGCCGATAAAAAGCCGAAATACTCACCTGTAATGGAAAAGTTTTTTGCAACGGAAAATCGTAAATCAAACCCCGTCATTGTACAATTAAAACTGAAGAAACAATAGCAAATTGGGTTTATATTTTTTGGAGCAACTCAACAGTGCGTTGCACCATTGCTTCTGTAACATCTAAATGCAAAACAAAACGTATCTGTTGTTTACCCATGGTAAAACAAAGAATACCTTTTTCTTTCAGTTTTAAGACAAGCTCGTCAGCATTTACATGATCTTTTACATGGAAGATGACAATATTCGTTTCAACAGGTAATACCGTTTCTACGTTCGCATTATTTAATAACACAGCTTCTATGAGCTTTGCATGTGCATGATCTGTTGCCAATCGATCAACATGATGTTCCAGTGCATACAAACCTGCAGCAGCAATAATGCCTGCCTGCCGCATACCGCCACCAAACACTTTGCGAATGCGTCGCGCCCTTTTGATTTTTTCTTTTGTGCCCAGTAATACACTGCCAACAGGGGAGCCAAGTCCTTTGCTCAAACAAATAGAAATTGAATCGAACAACCGCCCGTAATCATTGGCCGATTGTTGCTTTGCCACCAGCGCATTAAACAACCGTGCGCCATCCAGATGAAGGATGAGGCCATTGGTGTTACATACTTCTTTAATCGCCTTAATGTCATCGAGCTCGTAACAACTGCCACCGCCCCGGTTGCTGGTATTTTCCAGCACAACAAGGCTCGAAATGGCTTTATGTACATCATCACGGTTATTAATGGCATCCAAGACATGGCTGGCCTTTATACGCCCACGATCGCCCTGTAATAAACGCACAGAAGCGCCGGAGTTGAAGGCAATGCCGCCGCCTTCGTATTGATAAACATGGCTCAGCTCATCACAGATCACTTCATCGCCAGGTTGGGTGTGCATTTTAATGGCAATTTGGTTGGTCATCGTTCCTGATGGACAGAACAAACCTGCCTCCATTTCAAACAGTTTTGCAGCTGTTTCCTCTAACTTATTAACAGTGGTATCTTCCCCAAACACATCATCACCAAGCTCGGCCTGCCACATCACTTCTTTCATCTCCTTTGTGGGGCGGGTTACAGTGTCGCTTCTTAAATCAATCCATTCCATATCAATTAATTATTGATTTTGTAAGTTATTCGTTTATGTAAAATTATTGTCTGAAAATAAACCTTCTGAACCTTTAAATTGCTGTTTATCAGTGTTAATTTTTCCATCTAAATGAGATAAGGATGCCTACAGGAGCCTCAATTATACACATGGGCTATGAAAAACGGCGATTGATGATTAACTTTGCAGACGGTTCAGCGGATTCTTAACCAGATTTTTACAACTCCCGGTCGATTTTCCCTGTCTTAGTAACGTTTCAAACAATCAAGAGGAATTTAATATGCGGCAGCTCAAAATTGCAACTCAGATTACCAACCGTGACTCACAAGCGGTTGAGAAGTATTTACAGGAAATATCAAAGATCCCCATGATCACGCCCGAGGAGGAAACAACTCTTGCGCAGCGGATTAAAATGGGTGATCAGCGAGCTTTGGATAAATTGGTGCAATCGAACCTTCGTTTCGTGGTATCGGTAGCAAAGCAATATCAACACCAGGGTTTATCGTTAAGTGATCTGATCAATGAGGGAAATCTCGGTTTGATCAAGGCTGCTCAGCGTTTCGATGAAACCAAAGGTTTTAAATTCATTTCATATGCTGTTTGGTGGATCCGTCAATCAATTCTGCAGGCATTAGCTGAGCAGGGTCGTTTGGTTCGTTTGCCACAAAACAAGATTGGTACTTACAACAAAGCCAATAAAGCCTACATGGCTTTTGAGCAGGAGCATGAGCGTGAGCCTTCAACCGAAGAGCTGGCTGATATTCTTGAAATGAGCGAAACAGAGATCAACAACATCTTCCAGAGCAATACCCGTCACACTTCTTTAGATGCACCAGTGCACGAAGCAGAAGATGTGGCTATGGGCGATTTGCTGGAAGGCAGCGATGATACTGATGAAGATGTGATGAAGGATTCTTTGCGTAACGAGATTCGTCGTGTGTTGAAATCACTCAGTCCACGTGAAGCAGAAATCGTAAACGCTTATTTTGGATTGGATGGCGAAAATGGCGTAACCATTGAGCAGATCGGTCAGAAATATGATCTTACCAAAGAACGTATCCGCCAGATCAAAGAAAGAGCGATCAAACGTTTACAGAAAGCCCGCTACAGCAATGCGCTGAAGAGCTATCTCGGAAATTAATTATAATGGGTATTAAGTATCAGCCCCGACCTTAGTGTCGGGGTTTTTTGTGCCCTGAGCGCAGTCGAAGGGTGTTTTATTTGTATCGAGCGCAGTCGAGATCCAAAATCCAAAATCCAAAATCCAAAATCCAAAATCCAAAATCCAAAATCCAAAATCACAATTAGCATATTCTTCATGTTTATCTCAAAAGATCCTCCCGTAAATTTGATTTATGCAACGACTCGTATTGCTCAGCAGTTTCTTACTTATTCTGCTGGGTTGTGAAAAGAAAGTAGATTTTGACCTGAAAGATGCCGCACAGTTACTAACTGTTGACGCTTCCATTGAAAACGGGCAGGACCCGGTAGTAATTCTTACAAAAAGCCTCAACTATTTTTCCAAAGTTTCAGCCGATGTGATTAGTAATTCATTGGTGAAAGATGCCGAGGTTTATATCTCAAACGGCACAACAACCCATCAACTCCGAAGGTATGATGTGATAATACCCGGCACAACTGTTCCTTTCAGCTTTTACAGCAGCGATCCCGCCAGCCCGTTAACGATCATAAAAGGCGAATTAGGCAAGCAATACCAGCTTCGCATTGTCTGGCAACAAAAAGAATACAAAGCCAGCACCAATATTCCACAGATAAGAAAAACGATTGATTCATTGTGGTGGGTAAAAGCGCCCAATACTCCTGATACAAGTACAAAAGCAGTGGTAAGGGCAAAAGTGAAAGATCCGCAGCCTTTTGGTGATTATGCACGCTATTTCACCAAAGTAAACAGCGAAACGTTTTTGCCGGGGTTTAGTTCAGTGTTTGATGATGCTTTTGTGAATGGCACAACGTATACTGTTGATGTTGATCGTGGTGTAGATCGTAATGCAGACATGGATTTCGATGAGTATGGTTTTTTCAAAAAAGGAGATACTGTCACCGTTAAATTCAGCAATATCGATAAAGCCACATTCGATTTCTGGCGAACGGTAGAGTTCAGTTACCAGAGTATCGGAAACCCGTTTTCTTCTCCCACCAAGATATTGGGTAATATCAGCAATGGAGCATTGGGTTATTTTGGCGGTTATGCCAACCAGTTTACTACGGTTATTATTCCCCGTTAATTATCCACACCACCTGCGCATGTAACTACCGTTACATTTCAATTGGATGGATAGGACTATTTTTGTCGACTTAAAAATTTGAAGACGAATATGGAAGCAGCAGAAAAAGTACATTGTTTAATTATTGGATCAGGTCCTGCAGGTTACACAGCCGCTATTTATGCATCAAGAGCGAACCTGAAGCCTGTGTTATACCAGGGAATTCAACCCGGCGGACAGTTAACCATTACAACAGAAGTGGAAAATTATCCCGGTTATGCAGAAGGAGTACAAGGGCCTGAAATGATGGTTGATTTTGAAAAGCAGGCGGCCCGTATGGGTGCCGATATCCGTTATGGATTGGCAACAAAAGTTGATTTCACTTCAACTCCACATAAAGTTTGGATCGATGATGAAAAACTCATTGAAGCGGATAGTGTGATCATTTGCACAGGTGCAAGCGCTAAATGGCTGGGACTTGAAAGTGAGCAACGTCTCAATGGCTATGGCGTAAGTGCATGTGCTGTTTGTGATGGATTCTTTTTCCGTGGAAAAGAAGTAGCCATTGTTGGTGCAGGCGATACAGCAGCTGAAGAAGCATTGTACCTCAGCAAACTTTGTTCAACAGTGCATATGCTTATCCGTAAAGATGCCATGCGTGCAAGTAAGGTAATGCAGGATCGTGTACTCAACACACCGAACATTAAAGTTTACTGGAATACCCAAACCATCGAAATACTTGGCGACAACAAAGTAGATGGCATGAAAGTGTTGAACAATAAAACAAATGAAGAATCAGTAATACCTGTGCAGGGTTTCTTTGTAGCTATTGGTCATGAACCAAACTCATCCATCTTCAAGGATTTTCTTGATATGGATGAAGCCGGTTACATCAAAACCATTCCCGGTACATCTAAAACAAATGTAGAGGGTGTATTTGCCGGTGGTGATGTGCAGGATAAAATTTATCGCCAGGCAGTAACGGCCGCAGGCAGCGGTTGTATGGCTGCGTTGGATACTGAACGTTATTTATCAGCAAAAGGAGTTGTATAATCAAAGGTTGCCAACCTTTGATTTAGAGGTTTACAAACGTAAACGTTGCTGCAAGGTTGGCAACCTTAATAAAAGTCCTGCTGATACAGCAGGACTTTTTTATTTTCGGCACATGATAGCCGTTCATTTAAAAGAGTTGAAATTTCATGCACATCATGGTTTGTACGCCGGAGAAGAAAAAACAGGTGGTCCCTTTGAAGTAAATCTTTCGGTGTATTATGAACCTGCCGGACCAATCACATCTATCGAGCAGACAATCAATTACGTGGCCTTGTTTGAGATCGTAAAGCAACGTATGATGCAAAAAAGCAGTCTTATTGAAACAGTTGCGCAGGATATTTGTGATACGATTAAGACACGTTTCCCCGTTATTATGGAAATAAAGGTCGAAATTGATAAATGTTCGCCACCTATTGAAAACTTTCAGGGTAAAACCGGCATAACCTTGCACAAAACATTTAACCGGATCACATGAAGAAAGTCATATTTGTTTTTTTTAGTGCACTCATATTTACGGGTGTTTCTTTTGCACAGCCGGTTGAAGAACTTGTGAGGCAGGCTGATATGCTCGAAAGACAATTGAAAGAAGAAGAAGCTTACCAGAAGTTTAAAGAAGTTATTAAACAACAGCCCACACATTTGCATGCATTGACTCGTTGCAGCGAACTGGCCAGTCGTATTGGCCGTCGTCAGCCAACCAAAGAAAAGCAAGTGGATTTTTATAAAGCAGCAAAGATCTATGCTGAACGTGCTTTGCGGGTGAATCCAAAAGACAGTGATGCCAATGTAGCAATGTCATTTGCTTATGCACGGATGTCGTTACTCAAAAACGGAAAGGAAAAAGTAGAATACGTTCGTGAGATCAAGAATTTTGCTGATAAAGCTCTTGTGTACAACCCCCAAAACTTTAAAGCACTGTTTGTGATTGCCCGTTGGCATTACGAAGTAAGTAATTTGAATGGGATGGAAAAGGCCGCTGTAAAAGTGTTCTTTGGTGGATTGCAGAAAAACTCACTCGATTCAGCAGTATATTATTACGAAAAAGTAAAAGCATTAAGCCCCGAATTTGTGTTGAACTATCTTGAACTGGCAAAAGCCTATCACCGTAACAATAAAAAAGCAAAAGCCATTGAAATGCTTAATTATCTGTTGCGCCTGCCCAATATTGCAGCTGATGATCCTACCATTAAAACGGAAGCAAAACAATTGCTCTCTACCTGGAAAGCTTAATCGCTCAGGATTTACAGACAAAAAAATTCATGTACGTTTGCAGATTAATCGCCACATTTGAACGCAACGGTTTTTTTATTTACGCCTCCTTTTACACAATTAAATACGCCGTATCCTGCAACGGCTTACCTGAAAGGTTTTCTTAATACAAAAGGTATTTCTTCTTTTCAAAGTGATCTTGGTATTGAAGTAACGCTGCAATTATTTTCAAAGACAGGCTTATCAAGCATATTTGCATCCATTACTGATGCTCAAAATTGCTCAGCTAATGCAAAACGTATGCTTGCATTGAAAGAGGAGTATATTAAAAGTATTGATGATGTGGTTTTGTTTCTGCAGGGAAAAAATCCAACGATTGCACATTTGATCGCTTCACGAAACTTATTGCCTGAAGCAGGAAGGTTTGCCGAGCTCACCGATTTTCATTGGGCGTTTGGTGCAATGGGTTTGCAGGATAAAGCCAAACATATTGCTACACTTTATCTCGAAGACCTGGCCGATCTTATTAAAGAATGTGTAGATGAACATTTTGGTTTCAGTCGCTATGCCGAACGTTTGGGAAGAAGTGCAAACAGCTTTGATGAACTGTATGCAGAGTTGCACAAACCATTCACACTAGTTGATGAGTTATTAATTGAACGGCTACAACAACATATTGAAAACGTGCAGCCGAAATTCGTTGCTATATCTGTTCCCTTTCCCGGCAATTTATACGCAGCTTTCCGCAGTGCACAATGGATCAAAGCAAATCATCCACACATCAATGTAACAATGGGTGGCGGTTTCCCAAATACAGAACTTCGTTCATTAAAAGATGAACGTGTATTTGAGTTCTTTGATTTTATTACGCTTGATGATGGTGAAGCGCCCATCGAACAACTGTTGGAATTTATTGCAGGTGAAATTGATGCAACACAATTGAAGCGTACATTTTTATTGCAGGATGGAATCGTTACTTACATCAACAACAGTTCCTGTAAAGACTATAAGCAAACCGATGTCGGCACACCTGATTATACTGATCTGTTGCTGCACGATTATATTTCAGTAATTGAAGTGGTGAATCCCATGCACAGTTTATGGAGCGATGGTCGCTGGAATAAATTAACGATGGCGCATGGTTGTTATTGGGGCAAATGTACTTTCTGTGATATTTCACTCGACTATATTAAACTCTACGAACCCATTGCTGCAAAACTTTTGTGCGACCGCATGGAAGAGATCATTGCACAAACAGGCAACAATGGTTTTCATTTTGTTGATGAAGCGGCACCACCTGCCCTCATGCGTTCACTGGCATTAGAAATCATTAAACGAAAATTAGTAGTTAGCTGGTGGACGAATGTGCGCTTTGAAAAAAGTTTCACCCGTGATCTCTGCCTGTTGTTAAAAGCGAGTGGTTGTATTGCAGTAAGCGGTGGATTGGAAGTAGCAAGTGATCGTTTGCTTGCACTCATCAACAAAGGTGTTACGGTGGCGCAGGTAGCAAAGGTGAACAAACATTTTACTGAAGCAGGTATTATGGTGCATGCTTATCTCATGTATGGTTTCCCCACACAAACTGCGCAGGAAACCATTGATTCGTTAGAGATGGTTCGGCAGATGTTTAAAACAGGAGTATTGCAATCAGCATTCTGGCATCAGTTTGCAATGACGGCTCATAGTCCTGTTGGAATGAATCCTGAACATTTTAAGGTAAAGAAAGCAAAGGAAGTAGTCATTTTATTTGCAGATAATGATGTGGAGCATATTGATGAAACCGGTGCCGATCATGAAAGTTTCAGTTTTGGTTTAAAGAAATCATTATTCAACTATATGCAGGGCCTTTGTTTGGATGATCCTTTGCAAAAATGGTTTGATGTGAAAGTGCCAAAGACAACTGTTGCAGTTGATCATATCGTGAATGTGTTGCTTGATGATGAAATTCCATTGTTTAAACCTGCCGCCAAAGTGGTATTCCTGGGAACGGTACTGCAATCGGAAGTGATCAGCAAATCAAAGAAGGGGAGCAGTTGGGAAGTATTACAGATAACCTTCGTCACAAAAAAAGAAAATATTATCATCAATACCGATACGGCAAAAGGAGAGTGGCTGCTGCAACTTTTACCCAAACTTTCTGTGCAGCATGATAAACTGCTGAGCATGCAGGAAATAAAAGACGATTATGAACAGCAGGGGCTGGAAGATTTTGAACTGTTCTGGGATAATAAACCTGTGAGCACTTTATATAAAGCAGGGTTGCTGAAATTATAAAATCAGTATGTTTGATTTGCGGAAATTCAACCGCATAATTTTGTTTTATATAACCATATGAATATGCGTATTCTCTTTTTAAATGTTCTTCTTTGCTTTTATGTGGCTGCAAATGCCCAGCAGACTTTATTTGAAGGCATTGTTGATTTTCAACTTGAAGTAAAGTCAAAAGTACCCGGCATAAGTGATGAGAGTATGAGGCGGCTGGTGGCTGTGGGCCCCATCATGAAAGTTTACATTAAGCATGGAAACTACAGACGTGAAAGTGCGCCCTTGCTGGAGCTGCAACGCAGCGATTCCGCTACAGCTTTTTTTATTTTCAAAGGTATTGACACGCTTTACCACAATTCATCAACCAAAAATGAAGATGAGTTAGTGAGCATCACTAAAAGTGAAAAAACGATTGATGTTGCGGGTCGCAAATGTAAATCACTCACAATACGTCGTAAAAAAAGCACTGTAACCTACTATTATGACCCACAGTTATTTCAGGATACTGCACATGCCAATCCAAAGGATGAATCGGATTATGCATTGTTCTTGAAAGAAACAAAAGCTGTTTACCTGAAATGTGTTATGGATTGCGAACAGTTTGTTTATACTGAAACTGCTTATCGTGTGGCAACAGTTAAAGTGAATGATGCGCAGTTTGAATTACCTTCTTTGCCCGTAGCACTGTTCAATATGGAATCGCATATAAAATCTGCATATTACAAGAAAGAAGATGAAAGTGAGTGGCGAAATTATATACTGAAAAATATGAATGCTGATCTTGCTAATAAGTATGTAAAAATTCCAAAAGGTGCAACTGAAGCACAACAAACTGCACAGCTCCAGTTCACAATTCTTGCTAATGGAACTATTGATAATATAGAGGTAATTAATCCAAAGGAAGTACACCCGCAACTTGCAAAAGAGGCCATCCGTATTGTTAAAGAATCGTATGGGTGGAAGCCGGCTACTATCCGTGGTGAAAAAGTAGATTCAAAGTATAAGCAGAATATTACTTTTCGCTTAACTACAAATTAGTATCTCCATTTATTATCATTAACTGTTAGTTTGGGGGCTTTTTTCAAGAAAATCCGAATCATGAAAAATTGCCGGTCTTTTAATTAGCAGATGTAACGAATATTACGGTTAAGAATGCAGAGCATACCACTTGCTACCGATCAATGCCTTACCTTCATTGTAATGGATGAAGTTTTGGTTCCTACACTTTTTGATTATCTCTTATCTGATACAACACATACGGATGCGTCTGTAACAAAAGAAGAAGCAGAGAAGCTGTTTGCTTTTTTTCAAAACCATCCTCTTTTTAAATGGCACGATGTACATAACAATTGCGAAGCAAGAGCAGATGCTGTTTGTGTTTTGCTGGATGCATGGGCTATTCCAAATTACAAAGGCTGGGTATTCAGCGGCGCTTTCCTCCGCAATCATATTGGTGGATTGAAACAGTTGTGGAACTATCATGTGGCTGCATTGCTGCAGGTGAAAGAAGAAGACAGGATTACTTTTTATGTAATTGATCCTGCAACATCCAGACAATTACAAACCCTTTACGATTGGGCAGCGGCTGTAACCGCTTACCCACATAGTTATCATCTCATCAAATCGGCTGATCAATACATTTTTCCTGCCGGAAAAATTCAGAAAGACAACTGGCATACTCGTGATAAACAGAATGGCAAATGGATGGTGCAGGGGCTGGCGGGTATCAATGCCGTTTCACCTGTTGGGAAAGCAAGGTTGTGTTTTAATAAGAACAGGATAAAAACAACAGAAGGACGATTGAAGAAATTGAAAGCAACAAAACCAACACTGTCTGTTGCTTAAGATATCCAGTTATGCTAATCAGTCAATCATAAATTATGTTTGTTTAAAACAGTGCCGTCCTTAACTGTTTTGAGATAGGTAACTGTTTTGCCATCTTCAGCAACTTCACATACACGGTACGAAGGGAAGGGGTTGCCCCAGTTGCCACCAAAATGACCCGACCATAAGAATGGTTTTTTCTTATAAAGCATAATGCCATCCACATCATGATCGTGCCCGTGAAAAGTAGCCTTTACATTGGGGTAAGCAGCGATGGTATCCAGCAGTTCAGAACAGGAAACACCATGTTGAGTCCAGGTATTTTGAGAGATATGAACAAAGAGAAACACCTGCGGTAAATGCTTAAATTCTTCCAGCTTTGATTTGGCAAACTCAACATTTGCACAGAGATATTTACCAGCTTCATTGGAACAGTTAAGCAGAATAATGCCGTGTTTATCTTTTGAAACGAAAGCAAAATCTTCGGGCTGTTTCCATAGTTGCAGCCAGGTTTCCGGAGTTACTCTGTCGTGGTTACCCCTTGCAACATAGTAAGGCATTTTCAACGTATCATACACTTTTTTTACATCCGGCATAAGCTCGGGCTTATCATGAATGAGATCACCATTGAACACCACAAAGTCAACATGTTCTTCTTTACCAATCGCTTCGATGAGGTTGCGGTGTGATGTTTCAAAATCGGTATTGGGTTGTCCCCAATGCCCATCGGATGCAGTGATAAACTTAAGCCTTGGGATTGCTGAATTTATTGTTTCTCCAAAGCTGAGATATGGCGCTGCCATGATCGATGAACTCAGTAAACCAACCTTCTGTAGAAAGAGTCTTCGTTGCATAAAATGAAATTAAGAATTCAGTATGAAAAAAAAGCAGGTAACAATTTATACTTACTCTGCATTTGGCTGCGGTTCTGTTACAGCAGCAGGTTTCTTTACCAGAAAACTTATTGCTGTATACGCAATCCAGATCATAGAAAAGTAGATGAGTCCTTGCAGGTTCGATGCTACATCTTCCGGATCAAACCGGCCATGAATACGTTTATGAAAATATTTGTTGGAATATTCCTGCGCCAGTTCAATAGCATAACCAAACATATACAGGAAACCAAAGATGAATGCATGAATGATGAGATTGCGTTTAGCAAACAGGATGTTTAAGAAAGCTGCAGCAAGGAAATAAAACGCAGCATGCATCTCTTTATCCATACCACGGAACATGGCAGGAAGCTTCAGCATAAAACCAACGATGGCAATGCCGAAAAGGAATACAGTAATAAACAGTTTGTGCCAGGTATTGAACTTTACTTTCACGCTTATTGAAATTCATGTAAACATTGAGCATACGTTGCTCCAATAGGGATGATATGATGATCGATGCTTACTTGTGTGCGGTCAAATTTAATTATTTTATCACGGGCAATAATGAAAGCCCTGTGTGTACGTATAAATCTTCTGGCTGGTAACAGTAATTGCATTTCACTTATAGAAACCCTGGTGCTAAGTGATTTATTACCTGTAAGGTGAATTTGCGTGTAATTGCCGGCAGCCTCCATAAATAAAATATCATCCAGCTGAACTTTAATTTGTTCATAACCATCTTTAAGGAAGATGGACGTTATCTGCTGCGATTGCTCAGGCTTATTCCGTAAATTATAAAGTTCCAGGGCTTTGTTACATCCTTTTAAGAAACGTGAAAGTGAAAAAGGTTTTAATAAATAATCAACAGCATCCAGTTCAAAACTTTTTACTGCATGTTCAGTGTATGCAGTTGTGAAAATTACCATTGGCGGATTGGTTAAGCTGTTTAAAAAATCCATTCCGCTGATGTCAGGCATTTTGATATCGAGAAAAATTAAATCAGTTTTGTTTTGCTGTAAATAAGCAAGTGCATCAAATGCATTGGTAAAAACAGCTTTAAGCTCAATAAAAGGCACTTTTGCCGCATGGGATTTTACAATATCCAGGGCTATAGGTTCATCATCAATGGCAATTGCGGTCATCCTTAAAATTAACTGTTTATTTCTAATTGTAATGTCAGGTGCACAAAAAACTCTTTTGCAGTTTCACGTATAATAAGCTCATGTTTACCAGGATACAATAACAGTAATCTTTGCTTTACATTCTCCAGGCCAATGCCGCTATGCTCCTTTTCTGAATCATTTTCCGCTTTTATATGAATACTGTTATGCACATCAAAATAAAGTGTATTGGCGTGTGTTTGCAGAGTGATTTTAATATGCGACGGGTTCAATAAGCTTATACCATGTTTAAACGCATTTTCCACAAAAGGGATAAGTAACATAGGCGCTATCAGAAGATCTTTTTCCGGATATTCAATTTGAGTCTGGATTGTTATATCGGGAGAAACTGAAGTCCGTAGCTTTTGAAGCAGAATGTAATTCTTTAAATAATCTATATCACGGGACAGCGGAATTTTATTCTGCATATTTTCCTGCAGCATAAACCGCATCATATCACCTAATTTCTGTATGCCCTCTCCGGTACGTTCTGCATTTTCCTGTAGTGCGGTGCCATACAGCGTATTTAAAGCATTAAATAAAAAGTGCGGATTTATTTGTGACTTTAAAAAATTCAGATTTGCATCAGACTTGCCTAATTCTGTTTTCAGCAATTTTATTTCTTCGGTTCTTTTTTCATTCCTGCCTTGATAAATACTCCATGAAAACGGAACCACAATCAGTAACTGTGTCAGAAAATTGTTCATTACTGTAATTGTAATAAAATCATAATTTTCTGAGTTAACAAACAGGTTCAGGGCAACCAGTACAATTAAACAGGATGCAAATGTCAGCAAGAGCACTCTGCCGAAGAAATGCAGGAATCTTCTTTTCTTCTTAAGCATGATTTTAGGTATCAAACGATACATAGCAAACAGGTACAACAGGATTGCAACAGGAATAACGTAATAAATATAATAGTGAAGCAGAATGTGTGTTGACAAGAAATACAAAGCGGTAATTATAAGAATCCATGAAGCAACCAGCAATGCAGCTTCATAATATAAACTGTTCTCTTTGTTTTCTTTGTTCCGGTTGAAAAAGATGAGCAGGATTTTGATGGCTAGCAGGGCCGCAAAATAGATGTTTATTATGCGCATCAGAACTCCTGCAGAAATAAGTATAAGAACAAAACTGGTGCCGGCTGACGCAGCCCCTTCTCTTTTTTCGAACGCCGGCGTTACATAAAAACAAAGCAGAAGATAGCTGATGTAAATAATGAGATAATTGAATAATACGGGAATTAAAGAAGCACTGATAAGATTGTTAAGCCGTACAGCATCTATAAGTGAAAGGAGAAATGCCAATACAATACAGCCTGTAGCAATCCAGAATTCTATCCTGGCAGATTCTTTTAATTTCATGTTTGCCTGTTTAAACATTACCGTTTCTTTTAGTCAGAAGTTTGTGTTTGCAATGGTACAAGTGTTCTTGTTTTAAAAGATTAAAATGGGATAAACTATATGAAAAATGTTACGAACAGGAAATAATTGATAATCCGCTCTTCAAAGCCTCGGGGATTTTGAAGGTTTATGCATCCTGTTTCTGGCAGGATTGTATAATATAAATCTGAAGGACTTCCTTCGCAGGCAAGTCGGTTGCAGCAGGCAGGCCTGCGAACGAAGGTCAGGCGTACCTACGGCACGCTGTTCACCTTTTTATATTTGGCTACCGACAGGTTGTTCCTCCGGAACAGAAGAGTAGAACAGTTATTTCTTTTGCCACAGCTGTTTTTTTGTGCCGTAGGTACAACAGATCGGTAGATAAAAACGTGTGGAGGTTTTTTCGTGCCGTAGGTACGATTGATTTGATTAGGTAGTGATGAAAAATTTGATGGTACAAGCGGATGCTTTCCAGCGTGAAGTTGATTATCCTGCGTTTTTGGTTATTTCTGCTTTGTCGTAAAAGTTCCAAATGTAATACGACGCCATTCCCTTTTCAATGCCAAGTCTATAAATACCAACGCCGGGTTTAATTTCTTTAATGTACAACGACTGAATGTTTTGAGCTTTCCACAATAACTCAATTTCTGTAAAAAAAATGCCATTATCGGGCCTTATTACCACCGATTTTTTGTGCCCTCCGTTTGAGCCAAATGGATATAGTTTAATTTGGCTGGCTTTTAGTATTTCGGTATTCTCAGATAGGAAATTTGTTTGCTTAACTATTTCTATAAAATCGTCAATCTTATCATACAATGTATTTGTCCAACTAATATTGGCATTTCTACAAATGCGAAAAGGAAGTTCAAGTTTGTATTTGATCGTTTCTTCATCGTCTAATGGGTCAATTCTGATTAGTTCTGACATTTCTTTAAAACTTTTTACAGATGTTCTGTAAAAGAAAACTTTGCTATTATGACTTTTTAGCCCCCAATTATTTGTATGCTCCCACCATCCATCATAAAACAATTCTATCTTATCAAGCCCAATTATCCTATGTGGTCTTTTGTCGTATGTAGTTTTATAGACACCACCGACAATTAAATCTTTTTTTTGTGTCATTATAAGTTATTGAGTTTTGATATATCATGAAAAGTATCAAACAGCACACTAATGTACATGTCTCCTCCAAAAATCAGGTTGTCAACTAATTGTATTTCTTGTGGTATGCATTATTCAACTAGTAAATAGTTCCCACTCCTTCAATCTCTTACCTCAAATCACCTTTCCCTTCCACTTGCCACTTTTCAAATAATTAAACGCCATCATAAAAATCACACCCCAATAAATTAATTCCGAAGCCCACGCCCAAAGCAGGCTTAGTTTATAAACTTCCAACACCAGATATACATAAACAAGATAAGCAACAATGGTAACAGCTTCAATAATGAGATTCATGCGTGTATTGCCTGTTCCTGTTACTGCATTCAGCCACACAACTGAGATAGACATAAACAACATGCCCGTTGTTACAATACGCAGCACAGGTACTGCTGCATCAACAAATTCTTTTGATAAACGAAATACCGATAACAGCTCATGTGCAAATACATTGAACAGGATAAACATGAATACCGCCGAAACAAAACTCAGCTTCATAATACGGTTGATGAGTTTGTGTACATCATGACTTCGTCCCTGGCCAATGATATTACTCACCATTGCATTGGTGGTGGAAGCAAAAGCCCAGATGAATATACCTGCGAGTGAAAAAATATTCCGCATTACATTCGAAATAGCGAGAGCCCGTTCGCCGTGATGTTCAATCAAAATATAAAAGATCAACCAACTGATAAGGCTGATGGAAAATTGTCCGATCAACGGTGCAGAAACATTCAGGATAAGTTTAGTGAGTTCTTTACTGTAACGCAGGCAACTGAACAAATGA
>JAKFDY010000061.1:0-2304 GCA_036675885.1 Lacibacter sp.
GATTATCTTCATTATGATGAAGACTGAACAGATCATTAGTTCCAATTAAAATAAAAACAGCTTTTGGTTTGAAGTAAATAATTTCATCTAAACGTTTGAGTACGCCATCCGTAACATCGCCTGCAATCCCCCTGTTACGGATATGAGCAATTCCGAACCGGCTGCTCCAATCTTTTCCGCCTTCTGTAATACTGTTACCGATAAATACAATTTCATCAAACATCAAAGGTTCCTTTTCAAACTCCTTGATTCGTTTTGGATAATAATTTTTTGTCCAGTTATTGTGATAGGAAGATACGTTTTCCTTCTTCGGAAATAATCGCTTCATTTTCCGGGCAGAAGGTTGTGATGATTGTGCAACAATGCTGATGCTGAAGATGATGAAAAATAAACCTGTACACGTTTTTTTCATAATGTAAAATGCTGTTGTCTAAAAAGAATCAAACTTTAAACTGAAAACGAAATCACCAATTTACAATTTATTTTATTCTTGCGGTTATAACCCCACTGGCGCAAGTGTTCCACATCAGTGGATCACTTGATGCCAAATAAATCTGCCCTGTTTGTATCGGGGAATTAGCAAACTGAAGTTCCTTTTTTGTAGTAAGCTATTTAAACATCATTCAACAACAGCACTTCGAATGCCCGATACAATCGGGCTAAACTAAAAGGCACAAGTGATCTTGCAGAACACTTGCGCCAGCGAAAGCAAATATTCTTTGTCGTAAACAACCCTCTTATTGTCGCACACATACACAGCCCCGCAATACAGATAAGATAATTTTACAGCAGCTAAAAAACGAAGCATGACAACACAACAAATAGCCGATACATTAGTAGAACTATGCCGTGCAGGCAAAGTAGAAGAAGCAAAGCTTCAACTCTTCACCGATGAAACGCTCAGCATAGAACCACAGGAAGGGTTGTTACCTCCCTTCGACAAGCTCAGGATTGTAAAAGGATTAACCGCCATTCAGCAAAAAGCAGCATTATTTATTGCACATGTAGAGCAGTTCTATGGCGATACGCTCACAGATCCCTATGTAGCCGGCGATTATTTTTCCATCGGCTGGACAAGCGATCTGCAAATGAAAGGGCAGAAGCGACAAACCAATCATGAAATATGTCTCTACAAAGTAAAAGACGGCAAAATTATTTCAGAGCAGTTTTTTTATTGAGTGTTGTGTGCCCCGCAGATACCTCGTACCTCCCGCCGATTGCGGGACAGGTCAAGGATGACAATTCTGTTGAGCGCAAAACCTCCTGCTGTCAGGAATTATATTTTTTGAAAATAGAACAGGCAATATGTCCGCCAAAACCAAATGTATTGCTCAATGCAAAGTTCACAGTTCTGTTTTTTGCTTTTCCTAAAGTAAGATCAAACTTATCAGCAAATTCAGGCTCTGGTTGGGTAGAGTTTATTGTTGGCGGAATTATGTTTTCACTAACAGCTTTGATACAGGCAATAGCTTCAATTGCTCCGGCCGCACCCAATAAATGTCCTGTCATCGATTTTGTAGCACTGATGGAAGCATTAGGGTTTGCACCAAAAATAGTTTCAATTGCTTTCAGCTCGCTCAAATCGCCGGGTGGGGTAGATGTGGCGTGTGCATTGATGTAATCAATTTCGTTCGCAGTTATGTTCGCTTCTTCCAACGCCAACATCATTCCCAAAGAAGCGCCTGCTCCTTCGGGGTGTGTTCCTGTAATGTGGTAGGCATCAGCCGCCAATCCGCCTCCCACAATCTCTGCAATGATTGGGGCGTTTCGTTTGATGGCGTGTTCATAGCTTTCTAAAATAATTGCTCCGGCACCTTCGCCTAAAACAAAGCCGTCTCTGTCAATATCAAAAGGCCTTGATGCCTGTAAATAATTTTCGTTATTCGTTGACATTGCTTTGGAAGCGTTAAATCCTCCTATGGAACTTTCTGTGATAGATGCTTCCGAACCACCGGTAATGATCATATCGGCTTTGCCCCACCTGATGTAATTAAAAGCGTCGATGATAGCTGTGTTACTTGCAGAACAAGCCGAAACAGTTGTATAGTTCACACCTCTCAATCCATACTTTATAGAAATAAGACCGGATGCAATGTTGATGATACGTTTAGGAATAAAAAAGGGGCTGAAACGTGGCACGCCGTTTCCCGATTTATATTCACTCAACTGCTCTTCAAAAGTAGAAACGCCTCCATCGCCTGAAGCCCAGATAACACCAATCCTGTCTTTGTTGAGCTTGTCAAAATTTATTTCAGCATGCACAACTGCTTCGTAAACGGAAGCCAAAGCGTATTGTGTAAACAG
>JAKFDY010000062.1:0-4108 GCA_036675885.1 Lacibacter sp.
GTACGTGTTCGTTACCACGGAAGGAGAAGGAAAGGTTACTTACACCACCACTTACTTTGGTAAGCGGCATGAGTGCTTTGATCTCTTTCGTTGCTTCAATAAAATCAACACCATAGTTATTATGTTCTTCCAAACCGGTTGCAATGGCAAAGATGTTTGGATCGAAGATGATATCCTGCGGCGCAAAGCCAACCTGCTCTGTTAATATTTTATATGCACGGTGACAGATCTCTACTTTCCGTTGTTTGGTATCAGCCTGTCCTTTCTCATCAAAGGCCATTACAATAACTGATGCACCATACATGCGACAGATGCGTGCCTGCTCAATAAACTTTTCTTCTCCTTCTTTCATGGAGATGGAGTTCACAATACTTTTCCCCTGCACACATTTCAAACCAGCTTCAATGATCTCAAACTTAGATGAATCGATCATCACCGGGATCTTGGCAATGTCCGGTTCACTTTGCATGAGGTTGATAAAAGTGGTCATGGCCTGCACGCCATCAAGCAATGCATCATCCATGTTTACATCAATGATCTGTGCACCGTTCTCTACCTGCTGGCGTGCAATGCTCAACGCTTCCTCGTATTTGTTTTCACGAATGAGGCGTGCAAACTTTTTACTACCGGTTACATTGGTACGTTCACCAACATTCAAAAAGTTGGTTTCCTGTCGAACGATCAAGGGTTCTAATCCCGAAAAACGACTATATGGTTTTATAACGCTCATAATTTCTTAGTTGTTAACTCTGGCGCAAACTTAGTTTGCGCCTTACCGGCAATCAAAACGTTTCTTCTACTATAGGTAATTCCCTCGGCTGTAATTTCTTCACATGATCTGCAATATGTTTAATATGATCAGGTGTGGTGCCACAGCAACCACCAACAATATTTACCCAACCTTCTTTTGCCCACTCTTCTAAGTAATGACCAGTGTCTGAAGGTTCTTCATCATATTCACCCATAGCGTTTGGTAAACCTGCATTGGGATAAGCAGATACATAGCAGGAAGCGATCTGCGACAACTCTTCAATATGAGGACGCATTTCATGTGCACCCAACGCACAATTTAAACCAACGCTTAACGGATTGGCATGCATTACTGAAATATAAAAGGCTTCGAGTGTTTGTCCGCTTAAGGTTCTTCCACTTGCATCAGTAATGGTTCCACTGATCATGATTGGGAGTTCAGGCTTGTTCGTGTCGTGGAAATATTTCTTGATAGCAAAGATGGCTGCTTTGGCATTGAGTGTATCGAAAATGGTTTCGATCAACAATACATCTACACCACCATCCACCAAACCTTTGATCTGTTCGTAATAAGCTGTTACCACTTCATCAAACGTAACCGCACGGTAACCTGGGTTATTTACATCGGGAGAAAGTGATAATGTTTTATTCAATGGTCCGATAGCACCGGCCACAAATTTTGGATTTTGGTTTTTTGGATTTTGGGAATTGTATTCTTCAATCGCTTCTCTTGCACATTTTGCAGAAGCAACATTCAGTTCATAAGCCAGTGATTGCATATCATAATCAGCCTGTGCTATACTTGTGCTGCTGAAGGTGTTGGTTTCAATAATATCGGCACCTGCATCTAAATATTGTTTGTGAATACCGGTAATGATCTGCGGTTGTGTAATGCTCAACAGATCGTTATTGCCTTTTACATCGCAATGCCAATCTTTAAAACGTTCGCCACGGTAATCGGCTTCCTGCAGTTTATGCCGCTGGATCATGGTGCCCATTGCGCCATCAATAACGAGGATTCTTTTTTCGAGTTCTTTTCTGATGTCCATAGTTAAGTTATTAGCTGCTGGCTGTTAGCTGTAAGCAAAACAGTTGACAGGATTACTAAATGATGCAGTGAGTGACACAGGAAACGATGATTCTTGCAGTGTTGCTCACTACAAACAGACGAACTGAACTATAAACGTTTGGGAAAACCGGTGAGAGTTTTATTGACGTTTATTAGTTCCGTTTGGCCGAACAATAAACAAATCCGCCTGAATGAAGTGCAAATGTAAATGAAAAACACGCACCAACAAGGGGTTGGCGGCTTTTGCGGGAGAGGGTTAGTTTTTTACGAAATACAGTTGATCATCCTGCGAAGGGCTGTCGTCTTTAAGTTTGATACTGGTACCGGTGAGTTCGGTTTTGAGCCAATTGCTGCTGAGATCGCTCATGGCGGGATCGGTAAAATTGATGTTGATCCTTGTGCCCGTTTGGCTCCAGGTGCCTGTAAACATGCCTGAACTACCATGCGCCATTAAGGTGCCGTCGTTTGAAAACATGAAATAACAGCTGGTATAGCTGGATGTTTTATCCTGCACATCCCAGAAATAACTGATGCGCCAGGTACCGTTGCTGATGTCAACAGAAGGGGTTTCGGTTGTACCTGTTTTTTTGCAGGAACTGATGCCGATGAACAGCAAGAAGTATAATAGCGTATTTCTCATTCGGGAATGAAGTTCAGCAATGAGCAGCTACCTGCCAAATGGTTATGTTGTTTTAACCTTTTTTTTCTTTTGTAAGTTGAACATCCGTGAGATGTTGAAACCAAAGAGAATATTTCCTTTGCCCCAGCTGCCTGCCGTTTCGCTGATGAATGTTCGCTCCGTCATACCACGTGAATTGGTGAAATGGAGTTGAAACACGTGGCCCGCTGTTTCAATATCGAAACCAATGGAAAATGAGTTGGTGGTTCCTTCGAAACGGGAGCCAGGCAGCAGGTAATAATATTCTGCATTCACCGATATCATTTTGGTTATACGCTGACGACCGCCAACACCCAATGCAAGAATATCGTTCGCATCACTGGCTTTTGGAACAAGGTTGTAATGCACCATGGTTGGCATCAGTTGAATGGCGGTACCTTCTGAAAATTTGCGGGCAATGATGAGTTGATGAGCATATTGCAAACGTGATGAAAACAGATTCTCTCTTGTTGGGTCTTGCCATTTCAACGTTGTAAGCATAATAGACGATGCAATAGCTGCACTGATGGGCATATTCCGTTCACCTTTACTTTGGCGAAGGAAGCGATACTTGCCAAATGCATCGTATTGTTTTTGATAGGTGCTTCTGCCCACACCGAACATAAGATTGGGTGTTAAACCAAAATCGAAACTCATACGCATGCTGGCATTATCCAAACCAAACAATTCATAAAAGCCGCCATTGAGTGTACCAAAGCGGTGTGCAATGCGGAAATCCATATGCCCCTTCGGTGTAATTTCAATGGAATGACCGTTGATGATACGTGTTGATTGAAAGGTATTGGTTGTGTATTGTGTTTTTGGTTTTTCTTTTTCCTCTTCAAGTTCTTTGTTGAGATCGATCTCCTGTGCTGTGAGAGCATAACTACTCATCAGCATCAGCAAAAAAAGTGGAAGTTGTTTATAGCGCATGGCGTTAGTTTGTTTTTGGTTGATAGAGTTGGTAATTGCAATTCACCGTTACTTCCACTTTCTCTGCTACTTTTTTTGATACAATTGTTGGAACAGAAATTTTATAATCGGCCAGCCTGATCGTGAAAACAGCAGAGGCGGTTAAACCATTTCCTTTGACAATGATGTTTCCAGCAGTTTTGATTTTGTTGCTTACACCATGCATGTTAAGCGTGCCTTCAACTGTTACAGGATACGTTCCGTCTTTTGTAAAATCAACAGTGCTGATGTTGGTAACGATTCCTTTCAGTTCAGCTTTGGGATAGCGATCTGAATCCATATAATCTTTTCCATTGAAATGATCCTGCATGGCTGCTTTCCTGAACTGGAAGCTCTTGATGAGCACAATAAACTGTACGCTGCCGGTTTTTCGGTTAATGACCGATGCTACTTCATTATTAACCGCTTTAATATCTTCCAATGGCGTGGAGGAGAAAAAACTGATCTGCCCGTTACGGGTCATGTAGTTTTCCTGCGCCTGCGCTTTGAGCAGTGAGAAACAAAGAATAAGTATGAAAGAAATTGTGCGCATGTTTTCAAGTTTAATTATTCAACATACCATTCCTTATCCAGGTTCTTATCTCGGCAATGCGGCATTCGGAGAGTTTAGGAGCAAGATCGGGCATGGCACGGTAGCCGGGAGAATGTGTGATGGCGCC
>JAKFDY010000063.1:0-3672 GCA_036675885.1 Lacibacter sp.
AAAAGCTTTACCGGGTTTCTGCGGAACAACAACTGCAACAATAAATGAAGCAATAGCAATACTCCACCAAGGCAAATAAAAACCGGCAGCGTAACTTAATAATGCAGTAAGTATAAAGGCAACTAAAAATTTCATGTTCAATATTTTTTCTATCCGTCAGACGAGGGCGTCAGACGGGGCGTGTTACAAATTATGCTTTTTTAAACGTCATTGTCCATTTTACTATTTCATTCTTCTCCTCTCCTTTCTTCATCACCCATGCTTTGTAATACTGACCCGCTGCCCATGTATCAATAAACTGATCGTAATACTTACTTCCGGGGTTTCCGCTTTGTCCGCCGGGATAAACAACATACGCTTCTGTTTCATTGGTGAGATGAACAACCATGCGCCAGCTGGGGCCATGACTATGTTGTGTGGCATTGATGATGTGTTTACCACCACCTATCCGCAAACCTTTCCGTGCAAAAGGCATCACTGCATCTTTTAAAATATGATAAACAGTTGTGTTTTTATGCACAGCCCAGTCTAATGTATTTTCTTTCTCCATCGCAAGTAATTCAACAGTTGCGTCTTTTAATGATGCAGCGAACAACTGGAAAATTGTTTCTGTTGAAGGCGTACGTATATCATCAATAAATGAGAAGAGCGAATCTTTAGTTAACGCATCGGCCAATGTATATTCAGAAGGCCATACATGCGTTACAGAGTCTTGTTGTGTTAATTCATCAAACCAAACATTCCGTTCAAGATTATCATACCACACCTGGAAAACCGTTGCAGCCTTTGAATTAACTGTATTCTGCAGATCCCATGTTTTAATCATGTTGAAGAAACGTTTTTCATCTGCACCAAGATCAGCTTCGTTGGTGTACTTCAACATCAACTTCGTTACCACTTCTGCCAATGGATTATAATTTACATTTTGTAACCGCTGCATATCCTGCGGCGTAATATTGCTCATGCCTGTTAAACGACGGTTGATCTCCATTCCACGATACACATCATAACCGCCGGGAATAAAATAAGGATATGCACCATCAACTGAACGCTGATTTGCACTGCTCACAAAACCACGCTCCGGATTTACCTGGTGCGGATTTTCAGCAAGCGGTATTATACCCTGCCACATATAACTGCTGTCTTCACCCGGCATTACATACAAACCTTGCCGGTTCCAACGCAACGGGAAATGCCCCTGTTGCCAAATGGCAATATCCCCACGCTTACTGGCGAAGATCATGTTCTGTGCAGGTACAGTAAAGTATTTGATTGCATTGTAATAATCATCATAATTCTTTGCACGGTCGAGATAATGCCACATTAATAATTCATTGCTGGGATCATGAGCGATCCATCTTGTAGCAATTGCTTTCCTGTTGGTGAGTGGCGTTGAAAAACTTTCATCATAAGTAACCGGGCCAAACACAGTATAAGCAACTGTATCAAATACCGAAGGTTTGCCTTTTACTTTTATTTCTTCCACACGTTGTGGTGCAGTTTGCCATTTATTATTAAACCAATATTGTTTTTTGCTTTCATCTTTAAATTTGATCTCATAAAAATCACGCACATCTCTTCCTGCATTGGTAAAACCAAATGCAATGCTGTCGTTAAACCCAATCACCACACCGGGAATGCCCGGGAATGAAACACCATACGCATTCATGTTATTGGTAGTGATCTGCATTTCGTACCAGATAGCAGGTAAGCTCAAATCAAGATGCGGATCGTTACAAAGAATAGGTGCACCACTTTTTGTTTTTGCACCACTTACAGCCCAGTTGTTACTGCCATTATCTTTTGATGGCTGATCAACCATTGCCATTTTCAATGCCGAATCTTTTTTCTGCAGGTATAGCGAATCAACATTTGCCGGTGCAACAGCCGTTGCTGCAGGCGGATCAAACACTGTTCCTTTTGGAACAATGGGATCTAACGAATCCTGCAGTTGTGGCCAGAGAATTTCGATCTGGTCGTCACTGAATACTTTGCGTAAAGCTGTTAACGGCAAATCATCAACCGAGAACGCAAGCGTCTTGGTCATTTGTTTGATGAAGAGAGCTGTTTTAAGATTATTCCATTTCTCCGGTTGATAGCCGAGTATTTTATATTCAATGGGCATTGCACTTTCAGTGAGTGATTCGATGTAAGCATTCACTCCTTTTGTATAATTATCAACCGAAAGTTTCGTGAATTCGTTTGCTTCCATTTCCTTCAACATATTCTCTGCAGCAAATACCATCCCGATGCGGCGTTGTTCTTTATCAAAGTTCACAGCACGTTCACCAATCACTTCACTGATGCGGCCTGCTGCAGCATGTGTTGAAAATTCCATTTGCCACAAACGAAATTTTGCATGCAGGTATCCCTGGATAAAATAAGCATCTGCATCATTTTCAGCCACTACATGCGGCACAAGGCGTTCATCGAAATAAACATTCGCTGTTCCATTGAGTTGGGGGAAGCTGAGTTCTTCTGTAAAACTTTGTGTTGCGTTTTCAGCATTCTGCCAAAACCCGTGTTGCGGGCTCAGAAATTTTCCAAGTGCAGGTGCAGGGCCAATTCTTGTATTCAACACAATTACAAGACTAACGGTTACGGTTGTTGCGAGCAGGAAAGGAATTAATCGCATAGTCAGTGGGTATAAAGAAGTAAAATAACTAAAAAAAATCATTAGCAAACGGGTGAGTTGATAACAATCAACCTTAAACGTAAATGCAGGTTCGCTGCTCAACGGCCCGATCGTCATTTTTTTCATACTGATATTTCACCGTTCATCAATACGGCTCTTAACAAAAACTTAGCACAACATACCCGCTTTGAGGTATTGTTCAGTAAAAAAATATTCCTTCACTTTGTTGCAGCAATCAGCTAACCATTAACACCTGTCATTTTTTATTCGCGGTCTGTTGCAGACCTATGATACACACAACTTTTCATTCGCAGGTTTTTTAAAGTAAGTGAGCTCTCTTCTTAAGGAGAGCTTTATTTTTGCGGTATGGAGAAGGAAACAATTGATGTAAAAAACATACTTGGTTTAAAGTTACCCAGCGACCCACGCTGGGTTGATCTTACCGCCATTTCATTGGAAGATATTTTAACCGACCATGCTTATTGTGAGCAGAAAGCTGCCACCACGTGCATTACACTTATTCAACGTTACAGCCAATACGAATTACTGATAACAGAGCTGGCACCAATTGTAACAGAAGAATGGGGACATTTCCGTGCCGTGCTTGCTGAGTTGCACAAACGTGGATTAAAACTCGGCCGTCAACGAAAAGATATTTATGTAAACGAGTTGTTGACCTTCCAGAAAAAAGGTGGTCATGTGGATGATCGTTTCCTCGATGAATTATTAACCATGGCTTTGATTGAAGCCCGCAGCTGCGAACGTTTTAAACGCCTGAGCGAAGGATTGAACGATGCTTATCTCCGCAAATTCTACCGCAAGTTTATGGAAAGCGAAGCCGGGCATTACACGTTGTTTATCACCATGGCCGAACACTACTTGCCTAAAAAGAAAGTGCGTGACCGTTGGAAAGAATGGCTTGCATTTGAAAAAGAATTGATGCAACGCATGGAGATACGGGGCGACAGGATTCATTGATTTGTTACGCCTCGTCAGACGCCCTCGTCGGACGGAATAGCAACCGTTTTTTCGTCTGA
>JAKFDY010000064.1:0-5080 GCA_036675885.1 Lacibacter sp.
CAAGTGGATGGCACAAAAATGGCAATGGCAGCAATGAATCAGGCTTTGCAGGCATGGCGGCGGGATTTGACGATGGGGCTTTCTACGGCATTAACCTGTATGGTTACTGGTGGAGTTCTTCAGAGACCAATGCTTACAACGCTTGGTTCCGCTCCCTGTACTGCTTCAAAGACCGCACCTACAGGGGCGACTACGATAAGGGATATGGGTTGTCTGTGCGTTGCCTCATGGATTAGACTATTTGTCTTTTTTCCTGGCGTTTGAGTTGGGAAATAACTGTTCTACAGAAGAATTGAGATGTTGGTAGCAAACAATTTCATTACAAATCAAACATTCAAGAGATGATGAAAAAAATTATTCTTCAATTATCAGTTCTTCTGTGTGTAATCATAACAGGCAATGTACAGGCACAGCAACCTGTTATTAAAATTGACCTCACTAAAAAAACAGGTAACATGGATCCTGTTTGGGCCTGGTTTGGCTACGATGAGCCGAATTACACGTACATGAAAGATGGCAAAAAACTGCTTTCGGAAATTGCTGCTTTAAGTCCGGTGCCTGTTTATGTACGTGCCCACAACCTGCTTACAACCGGTGATGGAACACCTGCGTTAAAATGGGGATCAACAAATGCATACACAGAAGATGCCAATGGCAATCCTGTTTACAACTGGAAAATTGTTGACAGCATCTTTGATACTTATGTACAACGGGGCATGAAACCCATTGCAGAAATCGGATTTATGCCCGAAGCTTTATCATCAAAACCGCAACCTTACAAACATAACTGGGAACCGGGCAATAAGTACAACAACATTTTTACGGGTTGGGCTTATCCGCCAAAAGACTACAAAAAATGGGCTACTCTTGTTTATGAATGGGTGAAGCATAGTGTGCAGCGTTACGGAAAAAAAGAAGTGGAGAGCTGGTACTGGGAGTTGTGGAATGAACCCAACATCGGCTACTGGCAAGGAACATTGCAGGAGTATTGCAAGTTGTACGATTACACTGCCGATGCTGTTAAACGAGCACTGCCAACTGCAAAAATGGGAGGCCCTCACTCAACAGGTCCCGGATGGGATAAAGCAAGGGAATTTTTAAAAACTTTTTTACAGCATTGCATAAGCGATACCAACTATGCCACTGGAAAAATTGGTACACCTCTTGATTTTATTGCATTTCATGCCAAAGGAGGACCGAGGGTTGTGGATGGTCATGTGCGGATGGCCATCGGCAATCAGTTGACAGATATTTCAAGAGGATTTCAACTTGTTGATTCATTTTCCGCTCTCAGGCATTTGCCGATTATCATTGGCGAATCCGATCCCGAAGGCTGTGCTGCCTGTGGCATGGCAACTAATCCGGAAAATGCTTATCGCAACGGTACCATGTATTCGTCTTACACCGCAGCTTCATTTGCAAGGAAATATTTATTGGCCGATCACTTTAAAATAAATTTTCTCGGTGCAGTTTCCTGGTCGTTTGAATTTGAAAATCAGCCTTGGTTTTATGGTTTCCGTGACCTGGCAACAAACGGTGTAGATAAACCTGTGTTGAATGTATTCCGCATGTTTGGAATGATGAAAGGAAATCGTGTAGAGGTGAACAGCAACCGTATGTATTCTTTATTCAGCATTCGTGATTCCGGTGTGCGAAAACAAACTACCGACATAGGTGCAATTGCCGCCAAAGATAATCGTACGGCAACGGTAATGATCTGGAATTATCATGATGATGACCTTCCCGGCGAAACTGAAAATGTGCAATTGGAAATAAAGGGCATACAATCAGCCAATGTAACGCTGCAGGAATACCGCATTGATAAAGATCACAGCAATTCTTATGAAGTGTGGAAGGCAATGGGTTCACCACAACAGCCAAACAAAGAACAAATCGCCCTGTTAGAAAAAGCAGGACAACTGGAACAGACATTAAGTAAGCACAAAAAAGTGAGTAAGGGTTTGCTGCAACTAAAAGTACCACTGCCACGGCAGGGAATAGTGTTTTATAAAATTCAATGGTGAAATCACTAAAAAAATATTCATGAAGAAATTAATTCTATTTACTTTTTTATTTTCTGCAGCTATACATTTAACCGCCCAGGAATTACCTCAATTAAAGAAGGAGGGAAGTATAACCAGGTTGTATGTTGATGGTAAACCATTTGTTATGGTTGCCGGAGAGTTGCATAACTCTTCATCTTCTAATTTAACTTATCTGGCTCCCATTTTCCCAAAACTAAAAGAAATGGGATTGAATACAGTTATCGCATCTGTTACATGGGAACAATTCGAACCGCAGGAAGGTAAATTTGATTATACACTGATTGATGGAATAATAGCCCAGGCACGTGCAAACAAACTAAAACTTTGTATCATTTGGTTTGCAAGCTGGAAAAACGGGCTTTCCACTTATACTCCATTGTGGGTAAAAAAAGATTCAAAACGTTTTTTTAAACTGAAGCAAAGTAATGGGAGCACCGGCGAAGTAATTTCAGCTTTTTGCAAGGAAGCACAGGTTGCAGATGCGAAGGCTTATGTGCAGTTAATGAAACGGATAAAGGAAGTAGATAAAGAACATACTGTTGTAATGATGCAGGTTGAAAACGAAGTGGGAGCATTCCAGGATATCGATTACAATAAGCAGGCGCTTGACTTATTTAAATCCCAGGTTCCGGAAACCTTAATACGCTATTTGCAAAAGAACACAAATAGTTTGAGCCCTGAAATGAAAACTGTCTGGCAAAAAAACGGAAGCAAAACCAAAGGTACATGGTCTGAAATATTTGCTGATGACATGAAAAGCGCACAAAATTTTTTCATAACATGGCAATATGCAAAATACATAAATGAAATATGTCGGTTAGGTAAAAAGGAACTAAACCTTCCAATGTATGTAAATGCCTGGCTGGTTCAAAATCCTGCTGAATTACCGGGGTCATATCCAAACGGAGGACCTGTATCAAGGGCAATGGATATTTACAAAGCATTTGCGCCTGATATCGATTTCTGTGCACCTGATATTTATGCACCCAACTATAAAGAAATATTGGCGATGTATCATCGTCCCGATAATCCGCTTTTTATTCCCGAAAGCACTATTGAACAGGCCCGTGCTTTTTATGCTTATGCAGAACATGATGCCATTTGCTTTGCTCCTTTTGGCATTGAAGATGCTTATACCAATTTAGCTTACCGGCAGGCAATTGCTGTAATAAATGAATTAATGCCATACATCATAAAATATCAGGGTACAGGTAAAATGCGGGGTTTCATGCGCACAAAAAACAGTACCATCGACACGCTGCTATTTGGCGACGATAAAGTATTTGTAGAATATAATAATTGGGACAATACAGGGTATGGCCTGGTTATTCAAACTGCACCTGATGAATATATAGTAGCAGGCATTACAGCAAGGCTAAAATTTGGAAAGAAAGATCCATCAAAAAATATTCGCCTTGGCCAGGTGTTTGAAGGAAAGTTTGAAGGAGAACAATGGGTAACTAACCGTATGCTTAATGGTGACGAAACCTGGCAACACGACTGTGTGCTTGTAACAGGGCGCAAAGCAATGATTTCTCACACTACAGAAGGGCAACTGGTTCCTCCTCAGCCCGGACCCAATCAACCTGCATTAGAATCAGTAAAGAACACAGAAGTTCAAACTCCCGCAGTTTATAAAGTGATTACTTATGAAATGAAATAAAAATATTCTCCGTCCCGGAGATCACAATAACAATGGAGGCTATTCAGGCCTGCATGTAATTACCAAATGATTTGAAAAAAGTGAAGGCGATAAAAAACATACTTTATACAACAATTTCCTTGTTTTTAATCAGCAATGGAATTTTTGCGCAAACAACATTCTTTGTTTCTTCGAAGGGAAAGAACAGCAATCCCGGCAGCATAGGAAAACCATTTGCAGACATAGACTATGCAAAATTGAAGGCAAGGAACGTAGCAGGATCTGTTGTGATTTATCTTTTAGAAGGTGACTATCATTTAAAACAACCAATCGTTTTTACAGCAGACGATGCACGAAAGGGAAATCAAACACTTACTATAAAAAGTTTCAATAATAAAAAAGTTACCGTTAGCGGATCAGTGACTTTAAAATTGAAATGGAAGAAGTACAACGATAAAATCTGGCAGGCAGCAGTAATGCCGGATGTTTTGTTTGATGAATTGTTTGTAAATGGGAAGTTGCAACGGATGGCCCGTTATCCAAATTATGATTCTGCTGCCCGTTTCCTGGGAGGAACATCTGCAGATGCAGTTTCAAAACAACGTGCAGCGAATTGGCAATCTCCTGCCGGAGGTTATGTACATGCATTGCATGCTTCTGAATGGGGCGACTTTCATTATATTATCACCGGAAAGAATGATAAGAACGAACTCACACTTGAAGGAGGCTGGCAAAACAATCGCAGAATGGGCATGCACGAAAAGCATCGCTTTGTTGAAAATATTTTTGAAGAACTGGATACCGTAAACGAATGGTATTGCGATAAAAAAACAAAAACACTTTATTACTATCCCCCCGATGGACTGGATATAACAACCGCAAAATTTGAAACGCCACAGATTGCTCATTTGTTTGAATTTAAAGGCAGCGAAAAAAAACCTGTAACGAATATTATTATTGAAGCCTCAGCACTTACACAAACGCTTCGAACATTCATGCAGAATAAAGAACCATTGCTGCGCAGCGACTGGACAATTTATCGTGGCGCTGCTGTGCTTTTCGATGGAGCAGTAAATTGTGCGCTTAAAAACTGCACACTTACAAACCTGGGTGGCAATGCAGTATTCTTTAATAAATACAATCGTAGTTGTACTGTATCGGGTTGTCTTATTTCAAATATCGGAGCTAGCGCCGTTTGTTTTGTTGGCGATCCCAATGCTGTACGTTCACCAAGTTTTGAATATCATCAATTCGTTCCATTGTCGCAGATGGACCGTACTCCCGGGCCAAAAACAAACAATTATCCTGCAGAATGTATCGTGTATAATAACCTGATGTTTGAATTGGGATATGTAGAAAAACAATCGGCAGGTGTGCAGTTGTCGATGTGTCA
>JAKFDY010000065.1:0-6355 GCA_036675885.1 Lacibacter sp.
GAAAAATCGTAATCCTTTTATTGCAGCAATCTTTCATGAAACATATCTGGCTGAAACAAAAGGAAGCGGTATTCGTACAATGCGAACTTTAATGGATCAAGCAGGAATGGTGCCTCCTACATTTGAAAGTAATCATGGTAGTAATACCTTTACCGCCCGTCTTTTGCTTCATCATTTTCTCAGCGAAACTGATATTGTTTGGTTAAAGGCTTTCGATACATACAATCTCAACGATGGACAAAAAAGAGCCCTGATTTTTGTACGGGAAGCAGGAGCTATTGATAATAGTACATACCGCCAGATTAATGGCTGTGATATTTTGAAAGCCAGCGGAGAGTTAAGGGCCCTTAGAGATGGTGGTTTGTTGGAACAAAAGGGAAAAGGGTGAGCGACCTATTATATTCCCGGATATACGTTTTCCCTTTTACCTACAATACAAGACACCACAGCATCCTTACCTGGCCACTCTCTTGGCTTATCTGACCACTCCCTACGCTTACCTGACCACCTTAGCGCCTTATCTGACCAGTTACCTGACAAAATTCCAAAGCTTTTGGCAGAAGTTGGTAAAAGGACTTCGGATAAGGAGAAATTGAATAATGTTATTATTGAGTTGTTTGGCTGGAAGCCTTTAACCTTAAAGCAGTTGTCACAAATAGTTCAACGTAATGAGAAATATTTATTGGAGAACTTCGTTGCGCCTTTGCGGGAAGCTGGAAAAATAAATTATACAATACCCGACATGCCAAATCATCCTGAGCAGGCATATAAAGCAGATTTTTTTTAAAATAATCTTCACCCCTACTTTATAATTAAAATTTAGTTTCTACATTTGTTAACCATTTGGTTAAAAATTATGACAAAGCGGATCAAAGACCAAAGTACTGAAGAAACAATTTTGCAGGCAGCACGCAACGTGTTTGTGAAGAAGGGGATGTATGGTGCACGTATGCAGGATATTGCTGATGAAGCCGGAATCAACAAAGCATTGCTGCACTATTATTTTGAGAGCAAGGATAAGTTGTTTGAAAAGGTATTTATGGAAGCCGCAGCCCATTTATTTCCGAAAGTGAATGAAGTGTTTAACTCAGATGCCAGCTTGTTTGAAAAGATTGAAAAGTTTTGCGATGAATATATTGCCGTGGTGATGGAAAACCCTTACCTGCCTTTGTTTGTAATGAATGAAGTGCATCAGAATCCTGAATATTTTATGAAGAAAGTTTGGGCTGCAAAAACCAAACCTGATCCGTCAAAATTTCTTGCACAAATTGATGCTGAGGTAAAAAAGGGAACTATTAAACCCGTCAGTCCGTTACAATTAATGATGAACCTTCTTTCGATGACCATTTTTCCTTTTATTGCCAAACCCATCATCCAGATGAACCTGGGTTTGGATGAATTCCAGTTCAGGCATGCGATGGAACAAAGGAAAAAAGAGATCCCGAAGTTTATCATTGATTCCATTAAGAAATAATTTTTTTGATTACAAATTAACTACTTGGTTAAAAAATAGAATGTTATGAAGAAACTGCTTTTTTTGTTTGTTGTTTTATCGCAGGTGTCGTTTGCACAAACGGTAACCCTGGAGCAGGCGCAGGCAAAGGCGAGACAGCATTACCCACTCATCAAACAAAAAGATCTTATCCGGCAAACAAAGGATATCAGCATTGAAAATCTCAACAAAGGTTTTTTGCCGCAACTTACAGTGAGCGGACAGGCCACTTATCAATCGGAAGTAACAACGGTGAAGATTCCTGTGCCGGGTGTAACAATTGATCCGTTGAGTAAGGATCAGTATAAAATTGTGGCAGATATCAACCAGATGATCTATGATGGTGGTATGCTGAAACAGCAGCGTAGCATCCAGCAATTGAATGCAGATGTGGAAGAACAGAAAATTGAAGTGGAGCTGTATAAACTGGATGAGCGCATCAGTCAACTATATTTAAGCGTTCTTTATCTTGATGAACAACTGAAACAAACGCAACTGATTCGTGATGATCTGTCAACCGGTATGAAGAAAATTGAAGCGCAGATTACAAACGGAGTTGCGTTCAAATCAAATCTCAACTTATTGAAAGCAGAAGTACTTAAAGTTGACCAACGTGTAATTGAACTCAACGCAACAAAAACAGGACTGTTGGATGTGTTGAGTTTATTTACCGGCGAAACGTATACTGTAAACACCGTTTTTACAAAACCCGTTCTTGCAGCTGCAAACGATCAAAACATTCTCCGCCCGGAACTCAACTTGTTCCAGAAACAACAACAGCTGCTTGGCGGGCAGACAAATATGATCAAAGCAAAAAATCTTCCAAAGACCAGTTTCTTTTTTCAAGGTGGATACGGGAGACCGGGTTTGAATTTTCTGGAGAATAAATTCGCTGCTTATTATGTAACAGGTATCCGTTTCAACTGGGCTTTTGGAGGATTATACACGGCAAAAAAAGAACGGGAGCTCATTGGTATCAATCAACAGATTGTTGCTGTGCAGAAAGATGTATTTCTACTCAATACCAATACACAGTTAAAACAACAGCAGGCGGAGATTGATAAAATCAATCAACTGATTGCAAAAGATCATGAGATCGTCGAGTTGCGTTTAAAAGTAAAAGATGCTGCAAAAGCGCAACTGGAAAACGGTGTGATTACTGCTAACGATTACCTGCGTGAAGTAAATGCCGAAGACCAGGCAAGGCAATCGCTAATTGTACATCAACTGCAATTAATTCAGGCACAAATAAATTATCAAACCACCAAGGGAAAATAAAGACTATGCGTAACATTTTTATAGGTATGCTGGCAACTGTTCTTATAACAGCCTGCAGCAGTAACGGAAACAAATTTGATGCATCAGGTACGTTTGAAGCAACGGAAGTGATCGTATCATCCGAACTAAGTGGAAAAATTTTATCGCTTATGGTAAATGAAGGCGATACGGTTTCTGCAAATCGTATTGTAGGCACTGTAGATGCGGAAGGAATTGAATTGCAGAAAGAACAGGTAGAAGCCAGCATCAGTTCATTAAGCGATAAGACTGCAGATGTCGGCCCACAAGTTGCCTTGTTGCAAAATCAATTGGCTGTGCAGCAATCTCAACTCAACAATTTGTTGCATGAAAAACAGCGTATTGAAAATCTTATAAAGCAAGATGCAGCAACAGGAAAACAACTGGATGATATGAATGCACAGATCGATGTGGTAAGAAAACAGATGGTTGTTACGCAACAGCAGATCAATGTGCAACGTAGCAACACTTCCGCACAAAACAAAAGTATTCTCAGCGAGTCGAAGCCCTTGCAAAAAAGAGTGGAACAATTAAACGATCAGTTGAAGCGTGCTGATATTATAAACCCCATCAACGGAACTGTGTTAATTAAATATGCAGAGGCAGGCGAGTTAACATCAACCGGGAAAGCGTTGTATAAAATTGCTGATCTCGGTGAAATGAAGTTGAGGGCATATGTAACAGGCGATCAGCTTTCGCAAATAAAACTCGGGCAGCAGGTGAAAGTATTGGTTGATGAGGGAAAAGATAAATACAAAGAACTTACCGGAACTATCAGCTGGATATCCGATAAAGCAGAGTTTACACCAAAAACAATTCAAACAAAAGAAGAACGTGCCAATCTTGTATATGCCATTAAGATCAATGTAAAGAATGATGGTTATCTCAAGATCGGTATGTATGGCGAGGTAAGGTTTACCCCCTAAATCCCCTGAAGGGGACTTGTTTGTCCTTCCTCAGAAGAAATAATAAACATTATGTCTTCAGTTAAAGTTGAACATATCAGCAAAACGTACACAGTAAAAAAATCAAAAACTGTTGCATTGAATGATCTTTCATTTGATGTGGCAAAAGGAGAGTTGTTTGGCATCATTGGTCCGGATGGTTCAGGTAAAACTTCACTCTTCCGTATACTTACCACATTATTACTTGCTGATAGTGGCACTGCAACAGTTGAAGGATTGGATGTGGTGAAAGATTATAAAGCCATCAGGAAACAGGTTGGTTATATGCCCGGTCGTTTTTCGTTGTACCAGGATCTTACGGTAAAAGAGAACCTTGATTTTTTTGCAACCATTTTCAATACATCGGTTGAAGAAAATTACGATCTCATTAAAGATATTTATTCGCAGATAGAACCATTCAAAGATCGCAAAGCAGGTAAACTCTCCGGTGGTATGAAGCAAAAGCTGGCGTTGAGTTGTGCATTGATCCATCGCCCAACTGTTTTGTTTTTAGATGAACCAACAACCGGTGTTGATGCTGTGTCAAGAAAAGAATTTTGGGAAATGTTGAAGCGCTTAAAAGAGCAAGGCATCACCATTCTTGTTTCAACACCATATATGGATGAAGCAGGTTTGTGTGATCGGGTTGCGTTGATACAAACAGGTTCAATCCTCAGCATTGATACACCGCAACAGATCGTTGCTTCATTCGGTCAATCCATGTTTGCTGTAAGAGCTAAGAACATGTTGCATCTGTTGAATGATCTGAAAACATTTGATGCTGTTGCAAATGCTTATCCATCCGGTATTTATCATCATGTGGTGATGAAGAATGGCAGTGGGGCTGATCACTTGCAACAATATCTTTCAAATAAGCAACATACTGAATTGGAAATCGTACAAGGCAAACCAACCATTGAAGATTGTTTCATGCAACTGATGCGTAATTAATATGACAAACGATAAGATCATAACGGCACAGGAACTCAGTAAACGCTTTGGCCATTTTACAGCAGTAGATGCTATTACGTTTGATGTGCATAAAGGAGAAATATTTGGTTTTCTTGGTGCCAATGGTGCAGGTAAAACAACAGCCATGCGTATGTTATGCGGTTTGTCGAAACCAACAGGAGGCAAAGCAACTGTTGCAGGCTTTGATGTGTACACACAGAATGAACAGATCAAAAAGAATATTGGCTATATGAGTCAGAAGTTTTCGTTGTACGAAGATTTGACTGTGAAAGAGAATATGCAATTGTATGGCGGTATTTATGGAAAGAGCAATGCATTCATCAAAGAGAAAACAGCTTTTATCCTTGATCATTTGCATTTGGAGAAAGAAGCAAATAAACTGGTTGGTTATTTACCACTTGGATGGAAACAAAAACTGGCGTTTTCAGTCGCCATTTTTCACGAACCTGAAATTGTTTTCTTAGATGAGCCAACAGGTGGTGTTGACCCGGTGACACGTCGTGAGTTCTGGAATATGATTTACCAGGCAGCAGATAACGGCATTACCATTTTTGTTACCACTCATTATATGGATGAAGCTGAGTATTGTAACCGTGTAAGTATTATGGTTGACGGAAAAATTGAAGCGCTCGATACACCTGCCGAGTTGAAAAAAATATATCATTCAGATTCAATGGACGATGTGTTTCTGAAATTGGCGAGAAAAGCAGTAAGAGCAGGCGATTGAGTACGATAAAAAAATAGCAGAGAGCACACATGAAACAATTCATCTCATTTGTAAAAAAAGAATTCTTCCATATCTGGCGGGATAAACGTACCATGTTTATCCTGTTAGGAATGCCTGTTGTGCAGATTGTCATTTTTGGCTTTGCATTAACCAATGAAGTAAAAAATTCGAAGATCGCTGTGCTTGATCAATCGAAAGATGCTGCTACAGCTTCACTCATCAGTGAAATAAATTCAAGCCGTTATTTTGATGTAGAAGAAAATCTTCAATCGTACAATGAAATTGAAACGGCATTTCGCAAAGGGAAGATCAAGCTGGCCATTGTGTTGCCCAACCAGTTTGGTGAAGATCTGCAACATATGAACAAAGCAAATGTGCAGTTAATAGCCGATGCATCTGACCCCAACGTTGCAAATACATTAACCAATTATGCAACAACGGTGATCATGGATTACCAGAACCGTGTTACAAATAATCTGAAACTTCCTTATACCATCAATATAGAAACAAGAATGCTTTATAACCCACAGCTGAAAGGTGCTTACAATTTTGTGCCGGGAGTAATGGCCATGGTCTTGTTGCTCGTTTGCACCATGATGACTGCAATTACCATTGTACGTGAAAAAGAGATGGGTACAATGGAGATCATGCTGGTATCGCCCATGAAACCACAATTGGTCGTGTTTGCAAAAGCAGTTCCTTATTTATTATTATCAACCATCAATATTGCCAGTATTCTTTTGTTAAGTGTATATGCTTTGGAAGTACCCATCAACGGAAGCCTTGCGTTGCTGGTTGTTGAAAGTATTTTATTTACGCTGGTATCGCTGTCGCTTGGATTATTGATTTCTTCTGCAGCGGAATCGCAACAGGTGGCAATGTTTATTTCACTTGTTGCTTTGTTTTTGCCAACAGTTATGTTAA
>JAKFDY010000066.1:0-2166 GCA_036675885.1 Lacibacter sp.
GTTGCGGTGCTGAATGGTGAATTGTTGGTGCGAAGGTTTCATAAAAATTTTTCATCGGAATTTTTGATTGCAGAAAATGATCGCTATAAAAATATCAATCTGGCCGAGTTTGATGATTTTAAGATATGGGGAGTGGTGGTTCATTCAATTCACTCATTCGCCCCCTAACCCCCTAAAGGGGAACTATGTACAGCAACCAGACAAAACACTACAGTATGGAAAAGAAAATGTTTTACAAAACGTCACCACTTTTATTCGGAATGGCAAAAGAGTTACGCAATCATGTAACTAATGCAGAGATGTTGTTATGGGGTTATTTACGAACAAAGCCTGATGGTTTTAAATTCAGAAGGCAACATCCCTTAGGAATTTTTATTGCAGATTTTTATTGTCATCGTTTGAAACTGGTCATCGAAGTTGATGGATCAATACATAAAATAAAAGAAGTAGAGGAACATGATCGGTACAGACAACGACTTATTGAAGAAGATGGAATGAAACTAATACGTTTTACGAATGAACAAATAGAAACTGATTTTGAAAATGTGATTGTCAGAATACAAGAACTGTTACATGTTTAAAACAGAAACAAAAATAGCGGAGTGTTTAAGCTCTCCCTTTAGGGAGCGGGGAGGGTCAATGTACGCTATTGTTGATTGCAATAATTTCTATTGCTCCTGCGAACGTTTATTCAAACCTCATTTGGATAATAAACCTGTTGTGGTGCTTAGTAATAATGATGGCTGTATTATTTCAAGAAGCGATGAAGCAAAATTGCTGGGTGTGGAAATGGCCGGGCCGTATTTCATAGCCAAGCCATTAATTGAAAAACACAATGTTGCGGTTTTCTCCAGCAACTACAATCTCTATGGCGATTTGAGTATGCGGGTGATGGATACACTACGGGCCATCATTGGTGAACAGAATGTAGAAGTGTACTCGGTGGATGAAGCATTTGTTGACCTCAGCATTTTCCCAACAGAAGACCTGGA
This sequence comes from Lacibacter sp., assembly GCA_036675885.1. Classification (GTDB taxonomy): domain Bacteria; phylum Bacteroidota; class Bacteroidia; order Chitinophagales; family Chitinophagaceae; genus Lacibacter. The sequence goes on from JAKFDY010000066.1 coordinate 993, forward strand.
ACGGATTGCACATGAAATGCGGGAAACAGTAGAACAATGGACAGGCATCAAAGTTTCCATAGGTGTAGCTCCAACGAAAGTGTTGGCCAAACTCGCCAACCGTTTATCGAAAAAAAATAAAAAAGAAACGGATTGTGTGTTGGTACTCGATACACAGGAAAAAATAAGAACAGGGCTTGAACAAACTCCAGTGGGTGATATCTGGGGCGTAGGTTATCAATATGCACAGAAATTAAAAGAACAATGGTTTATTGATGATGCGTTGCAGTTAAGCAAGATGAGTGAAGAGTTTGGCCGTCTGCATTTAGGTGGTGTTGTGGGAATGCGTTTAATACGTGAGCTGAATGGCATTGCATCAAAAGATATGCAGGACGAACTGGTGAATAAAAAAATGATCGCTACCACACGCATGTTCGGCAGCCCGGTTGGCGATATCAATGATATTAAAGAGGCCGTTGCTACCTATACATCAAGGGCTGCCGAAAAATTAAGAAGACAGTTCAGCGCTGCAAAGATCATCAGCGTGTTTGTGGTAACGAAAGATCAAAACCATAATCTCAATTTTAAACGTGGTGGCACCATCACTACACATATGACACTTCCGGTGGCCACTTCTTTCACGAATGAACTTATTAAACCTGCAGTTGAATTGGTAGATAAGCTGTACGAGAAAGGACAGCTGTATAAAAAAGCAGGTGTGATGTTGAGTGGTATTGTTCCTGACGCATCCATTCAGGGAAATCTATTTCTTCCTGAAACAAAAAACAATGGCCGGTTGTTGATGGATATGATGGATAATATCAATTTCAGTCAACGGGATGATGTGTTGAAGTTTGCAGCAAGCGGAACTACAAGAGACTGGAAGATGCGGCAGGAATTACGCAGCCCACGTTATACAACAAGATGGGAGGAATTGTATGAGGTGCATTAATCTCGAAAAACAAAGATCAACTTTTGAACTCCCAAAATTTACTTTAGCAGGGGGAGATGCTTTTGAATAAACGTCACGAGGCTTGTCACCAATACAGCTTCTTTAATTGGGTAATCTTCACCTGTCTTGTGCAATGAGGCACCCAAGTTAAAAATGGAGGTTAAACAGGCTCACTAACTCTTTTTGTTCGATTGTTTTTAGGATAAGCCTTTTGTATTTTTTGGTGGAATAAGGTGTTTCAAA
>JAKFDY010000067.1:0-2120 GCA_036675885.1 Lacibacter sp.
GTTATTTCTAATAAGTAATAACGGGTTGAATGAATAGTTGCTTTAAAAACAATGTTCATTTCATATTCAAATATTTAATTGAAGAGGGGAGATGATCTCATCTCTCCTCTTTCATTACTTGTTTATAATGATCAGCTTTAAAAATTTTCAAAAGGGGTACCTAAGTGTAAATTCAATTCATTGAAAGGGATGAGTTACAGGAATCAATTTGTAAATATTTTTTGTGTGTGTATCCTGATTATTGGGTTCAGTTTTTCACCTGCTGATACTTTGTCACAAAGCAGCAGGCAAAAGCTTTCAATCAATCATGGTTGGTATTTCATTAAAGGCGATCCTGTTGATGCAAAAGGATTGTCTTATGATGTTCGCCCGGATGTTACCGATAGAAATGATAATGTGGTTGCAGATACAAAACCAACAGAAGGTATTGTTATAAAATCTGCAGATACTGTGTTGAAAAAATGGATACTGCCTTCTGCTAATGAATTTATTAAAGATGGTACAAAGCATCATCAACGTCCTGCAGGAAATCCTGGTGCAACTGTTTCGTTTGTTCAAACAAATTTTAATGGTGGTGATTGGAAGAAAGTAAATCTTCCTCACGACTGGGCAATTGATCAACCGTTTTATACAGAAGCTAATGCCATAGTTGGCGGTGGTATGGGACGATTGCCTGTACAAGGTATTGGTTGGTACAGAAAAAAATTAGATATCCCTGCAGCAGACAAAGGCAAAAACATTTACCTCGATATTGATGGTGCAATGTCGTATGCTGTTGTTTGGTGTAACGGTCATCTTGTGGGTGGCTGGCCTTATGGTTATAATTCTTTTCGCTTAGATATCACTCCTTACATAAAGCCGGGAGGAGAAAATCAAATTGCCATTCGGTTAGATAATCCAACTAACTCTGCACGCTGGTATCCCGGAGCAGGTATTTATCGCAATGTATGGCTTGCAAAAGTAAACCCGGTGCATGTGGCACATTGGGGTACTTTTATTACTACGAAAAATGTACCTGCATCAGCAGCAACAATTGATCTTGCTGTTCAAATAGAAAATAAATCAACCACTGAAAAAACGATCAAAGTAGTTACAGAAATTTATGCTTTAGACAATAAACTGAAGCGTACAGGAAATAAAATAACTGCCTTCTCTCAAAAAATAATAAATGCAAAGTCAGGACAAAAACTGAACGTGAATAATTCAGTAACTATAAAAAATCCTGCATTGTGGGGACCACCCCCAGTGCAAAAACCAAATCTTTATGTAGCCGTTACAAAGTTGTATTCAAACGGAGTTCTTGTTGATGAATATGAAACCCGTTTTGGTATTCGCTCTTTAGTTTTTGATCCTGTAAAAGGTTTATTGGTGAACGGACAACCTGTACGCATTCAAGGTGTAAATCAACACCACGACCTCGGCGCATTAGGCGCAGCATTCAATACAAGAGCAGCGGAAAGACAACTGGAACTTTTAAAAGAGTTAGGTTGTAATGCAATACGTCTTGCACATAATCCTCCAGCGCCTGAGTTATTAGATTTAACTGACCGAATGGGTTTCCTTGTAATTGATGAAATATTCGATAGCTGGGAACGCAAGAAAACAGCACTCGATTTTCATTTGATCTTTAAAGACTGGTATGAAGCTGATACGAGATCGTTTATACGGAGAGACAGAAATCATCCTTCCATCATTGCATGGAGTTATGGCAATGAAGTAGGAGAACAATACACAGCTGATACTGGTGCTATTGTATCAAAGAAATTATACGATATTGTAAAAGAAGAAGATCACTCAAGACCTGCAACTGCATCAATGAACTATGCAAAACCAACTATGCCTTTTCCTGCTGTAATGGATATTCTCAGTTTGAATTATCAAGGCGAGGGTATTCGTGATGCACCTGCATATGCACATCTGAGAGGTATCAGAACATCGCCTTTGTATCCTGCATTTCATCAAAAATTTCCTGATAAATTAATTGTAAGCAGTGAAACTGCATCGGCCCTTAGTACAAGAGGCTCTTACATTTTTCCTGTAACAAGTGGTAACAGCGCACCGGTGAGTGATAGTACAGGCGGTGATCCAAAAAATAAATATGTAAGTGCATATGAACTTTA
>JAKFDY010000068.1:0-12900 GCA_036675885.1 Lacibacter sp.
GCATCTGTTGCAAAGGTGATGCTTTTATCATCTTTGTTGCGGAGCTTATGCATTGCATCAAATTGTTTTTGCTGGAATGCAGCAGCATTTGTTGCTTCATTCAGTTTAAACCAACGAACACTGTCGAGTGAAATATCAACAGGTTCAGTTCCATAATACCAGCCTCTCCAGAACCAATCAAGATCAATGGCACTTGCATCTTCCATGGTGCGGAAAAGATCAGCAGGTGTTGGATGTTTGAATGCCCAGCGGCGTGCATATTCACGGAAAGAGTAATCAAACAACTCACGACCCATTACTGTTTCACGTAGAATATTTAAACCAGTTGCTGCTTTAGCGTATGCATTGGCACCAACTTGTGTAACGTTATCGCCCATGGTCATGATCGGTTCCAGTTGGTCTTTCGGCAACTTCATGTAATCAGTGATCAAGTGTGCAGGACCACGACGTGATGGATAGTTGTTATCAAACTCACCTTCAGTTAAAAATTGTGTGAACGTATTCAAACCTTCATCCATCCACCAGTACTGGCGCTCATCGCTGTTAACGATCATCGGGAAAAAGTTATGACCCACTTCATGGATCACCACACCGATCATTCCATACTTTGTTGCTTCACTGTACGTACCATCTTTTTCTGTACGTCCGTAATTGAAAGCGATCATTGGATATTCCATACCCTGCGATGCTTCAACCGAAATGGCAACAGGATAAGGATAAGGAATGGTATGTTTTGAATAGACTTTCACTGTATGTGCTGTTACCTTGGTAGAATACTTACGGTACAACGCATACGCTTCTTTTGGATAATAACTCATCGCCATGATCTTCTTGCCTTCCACATAAGTTGGCATTGCATCCCATACAAATTTGCGGCTGGCACCCCATGCAAAATCACGTACGTTCTCTGCAGAATAGATCCATGTTTTTTTATCGGTTGATTTGTCTTTTTCATTCGCAGTAGCTTCATCAAGCGTAACAACTTCCACTACATCTTTGGCTGATTGTGCCTGTTGCCAACGTTGAAATTGTGCAGCAGTTAAGAGTTGTTTATAGTTCTGGCATTCACCTGTTGCAGCAATTACAAAATCACCGGGCACTGTCATCTTTACTTTAAAGTTGCCGAAGGTGAGTGCAAACTCTGAACCACCGCTGAACTGTGTATTCTGCCATCCCTGGAAATCGCTGTACACTGCCAAACGTGGATAGAACTGACTCATGGTAAACACTGCATTTCCATCTTCAGGAAATAATTCATAACCACCACGGCTGCCCCAAACACCACGATCAGGTATTTTATAATTCCAATCGATCTTGAATACAAATTTTTGCCCGGGCTTTAATGCCACAGGCAGATCAATACGCATCATTGTTTGGTTGATGGTAAACTTCAAAGCATTACCTGCAGCATCCGTAAGTTTTGTGATCTTAATACCAAGACCTGATTCCTGTGCAGTACGCCATTTTTCAAGATTTACCAATTGCGTGTTGCTCATGTTTGCTTCCATACGGTTACGGCCATTGCGCAGGTAATCATGATCAGGATTGTGAATGTTTTCATCTAACTGCATCCATAAGTAAGTCAACTGATCAGGAGAGTTGTTGAAATACGTAATTGTTTCGGTGCCGGTTAAACGAAGATTTGCTTCATCCAGTTCAACACTAATGTCGTAATCGGCTTTTTGTTGCCAGTACTTCGGGCCGGGCGCACCGCTGGCCGTACGGTATTCATTCGGACTTTGTAACAGGTATCCCAACTGTTCAAAGCGGTTACCATGATTACTGCCGGGATTGCTCTGGGGCGGTTGTGCCACACCCACTACAGTGAGTAATAAACAACCAAGTAAAAAACGAATGTGCATAGTTCAGATTTTTTTGCTTTTTAAAACGGTAAGCGCTCAAGCGCCATAATAAATGAAATGCCAAAAATGCCGCCGCTGATAAACACTGTCCATTCTTTCTGTTTTATATTCAGCAGGCGCACAAAGATGAAGGAAATCATCAACACCGCAAGTACGATCAATAGCTGACCAAGCTCCAGGCCAATATTGAATGCAAGCAATTGGGTGATGATGTTTTCGCTCTTGCCCATCATGCTCCTCAGGTAATTGCTGAAACCAAGACCATGGATCAATCCAAACAATAATGCAGCCACATAACGGAACCGTACATGTTTTGGTTGAGTGTTATTGCGGAATAAATTTTCCAATGCTGTAATGATGATGGTAATCGGTATCAGGAATTCGATCCATGTGCTTGGGATCAGAATTTTATTGAATACACTTAATGCCAATGTAACGCTGTGTCCAATCGTAAATGCGGTGATCAATACCAATACCTGTTTCCAGTCTTTCAGAAAATAAGGGAGGCACAGGGCCATTACGAACAGGATATGATCGTAACCTTTCCAGTCGGTGATGTGATAAAAACCTTCCTTTAAATAAAACCCAAAATCCCCCATTTTTTACGGTAGCGGTGGTTGAACTCGGAAAATAAACCAGAAGTTTGTAATCTTGAAAACTAATACGAAGATGGTGGCAGAATTATATAAGCGGTGTAGGGAAAGTTATGGGTTAGGAGTTATGAGTTATGGGCTGAGAAAAAGTTCTAAGTTCTCAGTTCTGAATTCTGAGTTCAAAGCCGGTGATCGTCTATTGTCAGTTGTCCGTCGTCTGTTTTTACTTACGGCTATCGGCTTATGGCTAACGGCTTTCTCCCTTCACCCCTACTACATGAGCGTAACGGAGTTTGAATACAAGCCTGCTGAAAAAGAAGTACAGGTATCATGCAAAATCTTTACTGATGACCTGGAAGAAACATTGAAGAAGGAATACAAACGAAAAGTGGATATTCTGAATGCTTCCACAAAAAAAGAAAATGAACAGTTGCTCAACCGTTACCTGCAACAGCATTTACGTTTACAGCTCGATGGGAAAACTGCTGCCTTGCAAATGATCGGCTTTGAGCAGGAAGGTGAAGCTGTGTGGATATATCTTGTTGCCAGTAATACTGCTGCATTTAAATCGGCTGTTGTGTTTAATGATCTCTTGTACAGTTACAGGGAAGATCAGTTAAACATCATTCACTTCAAAAATAAAGGTGAACGAAAGAGTCACCGGTTTACATTTCCCAATAAAGAAGTTGCGTTAAGCTGGTAAGTTCTTTTGCCGTTAAGACGGAAGGTGGAAAGAAATACTATTGATTTCAGTGATTTGTAAGTTGAATAAAGGAAGTTTCTTAACTAATTTCTCTGCGCCTTTGCACCTCTGCGTTCATTGCGTGAAACAAATATCAAAACGCATCCAAATAAATCTTTGCAATTAAAAGCAGAATTAAAAACAGGCAGATCCATATGCCGAAGTAGTAAATCGTAGCTTTTTTCTGAAAGCGCACATGAATTTTATGATCAATGCTTCTTGGGTTGAGTTTCATTTGTGTGATGGGTTTCAACCGGAGCATCTTCTTCATCCATCCACGCATTAACGAGTTATTGTTCCGCTGAATATGCTTCAGGTTAAGGTTATCATAACCTGCCATCAGCAATGCACGCATTACATACAAAACAAATAACAAAGCAAAAGAGCCATATAACAGAAGCATCAACATGCAATCAGAATTGTATTGGTTTCAATTTCAGCTTACCATCAGTTTTCCATTCAATGGCAGGCGCAGGTGTTTTAAAATATTGCAGCAGGAATAAAGGTGCGTTCAAAGCTTGTTTAGAACGTATCCGCTGCAGATCAGCATCGGGTGCCAGATAGAACTGACGGGTACGTTTAAACGAAGGTATCTCTTTACCGTTAATCTCTGCAGGGTTTTTCAACGCACCGATCATGCCATCGGCACCAATGCCCGCCGCCACATTAAACCACACAGGAAAATTACTTTCTGTTTTCATAAATGAACGAAGGTTAACCGATAGCCAATAGGTTTGTCCGTTATAATCTTTCATCAAACGTTCGGCCCATTTCTTTCCTAATAATTTTGGATTGTATTGCGCATATGGCGAAAAGCTTGCCGAAAATTTTAAACCCATGCGTTGCTGTCCCCAGCCATATTGCTGCGCAGCAAACAATCCTGCACCGGAAATATTGGCCAGCATATCACCACCGGAGAAACCCCAGTCACGGGAAAAAGCATCCATCATTTCCACAATACTTAAAAAGGCAAGCGATGTTAATGCACCACCAACAATGGCCTGGTTGGGTTTCACACCACTCCATCGCAACAAATCGTGCTGCATAACCGAAACATTATAAGCAGTGGTGGCATGTCCCAGTTTATCCATCTGAAACCATTCTTTGTTATCGTTCAGAAAATGAAACTTACTCTTTGGAAATTTTTTGTACCACAGAAAATACAAACCAACAGATGTTAATACAAACACAGCCGATTCTGTCCACACCACTTTACGCAAACGATCGGGACGAAACTGATCATTGGGTGGCAGAAAATATTGCTGTGCACCTGCCTGCTGTACAGTAATGGATGCAATACAAATCACTAAAATAATCTTGCTGATATAATGCTTACCTGCCATAGGCTGCTGCAAAATACGGAAGCTGGGGAAAATATCCATTCTTTCTGAAATTGCTGTTGAAACAAAAGCGGGAGTATCATACATTTGATTTTATAAAAACAAACTGTATGCAAGCAACGATTCAGGCCAATGTACAAAAATGGCTCGCTGGTAATTTCGAACAATCGGTGAAAGAAGAGATCACAAAACTTCAGGCAGGCAACCCCGATGAACTGGCAGATTCTTTTTACCGTAACCTGGAATTTGGAACGGGTGGGTTGCGTGGTATTATGGGCATTGGCACCAACCGCATGAATAAATATACAGTAGGTATGGCTACACAGGGCTATGCCAACTATCTCAATAAAAGTTTTGGACAAGGCAATGTAAAATGTGTGGTTGGGCATGATAGCCGCAATAACAGCAGACTGTTTGCAGAGATCGTTGCCAATGTAATGGGTGCAAATGGTATTAAAGTGTATTTGTTTGAAGCATTACGACCAACACCAGAGTTAAGTTTTGCTATCCGTCATCTCGGATGCCAGGGGGGTGTTGTTTGCACTGCATCGCACAATCCCAAAGAATATAATGGGTACAAAGCTTATTGGAACGATGGCGGACAGTTAGTGCCACCACATGATAAGAATGTAATTATTGAAGTAGATAAAATTGCAGGTGTTGATGATGTAAAGTGGAGTGGTGGTGAAAGCAATATTACATTGATCGGGAAAGAAATGGATGAAGCATATATGGATATGATCCAGAGTTTAAGTGTATATCCTGAAGTGTGTAAAGCGCAACATGATCTGAAAATTGTCTACACATCTATACACGGTACAGGTATTACACTTGTGCCACAGGTGTTGCAACGTTTTGGTTTTACCAATGTAACAATTGTTGATGAACAAAAAGAACCCAATGGTAATTTCCCAACAGTTGTTTATCCAAACCCCGAAGAAGCAGAAGCCATGAATATTGGTTTGAACAAAGCCAAAGCAATGGATGCTGATATTTTATTGGGTACAGATCCTGACAGCGACCGTGTGGGTATTGCCATTAAAGATCATAAAGGCAACTGGGTGTTGATGAACGGAAACCAGACAGCTGTGCTTGCTTTCAACTATATGATCGAAGCACGCAAAGCAAAAGGCATCAATCAACCAAACGATATGGTGGTAAAAACCATTGTAACAACAGAAATGATTGATGCCATTGCAAAGGCAAATGATATTAACTGTTACAATGTACTTACCGGTTTTAAATGGATCGCCGAACTCATCAAAGAAAAAGAAGCAACAGAAAATTATATTGTGGGCGGCGAAGAAAGTTATGGTTTGATGATCGGCAGCCAGTTGCGTGATAAAGATGCCATCAGTGCAGTTGCCTTGTTGTGCGAAATGGCAGCGTATGAAAAAAACAAAGGCCGCAGTCTTTTCCAAAAGATGATCGACTTGTATGTGCAATATGGTTTTTATAAAGAAAGCCTCATCTCTATTACCAAGAAGGGTATGAACGGACAATCTGAAATTGCAGAGATGATGGAAGGTTACCGTAACAACACGCCAACATCTATCAATGGCTCTGCAGTGGTGCAGTTGCTCGATTATCAATTACAAAAAGGAAAGAACCTGCAAACAGGTGAGGAGTGGACGATCAACTTACCAAAGTCGAATGTGTTACAATTTATTTTGGCCGATGGCAGCAAAATTTCTGCACGACCAAGCGGTACCGAACCAAAAATCAAATTCTACTTTAGTGTAAACACAGAACTTGATAAAGCAGAGAATTTTGATGCAGTACATCAACAGTTGAATGATCGTATTGATGGGATTATTAAGGATATGAAGTTGAAGTAACAGCAATGACTGATTTTGAAAAGAAAATAAAGAAGTTGCAGCGAAGAAAAGCGATTTATGTAATTATCGCTTGCATATTGATTCTTCTTAATGTCCTTACAGATTTCATTAGTTTTATTGAAGGAGGGTTTAACAAGTATCCGGAAGATTCTGCTGCCCGATTGGGATATTTTCTAGGCGCTCATTTTTTTATCACTTTCGGTTTATTTCTTTTATATCGTGTATTTAAGATCAACAAACAGATTATACGTTTTAGAAAACGACAGTTTGATATAGTAGTTGATTCGGTTGGTAGTGATCTATTGAAAGAATAATTCTTCGGTACGCAATCCGTATCTTGCAGCTGCTTTATGAGACGATTTGAAGATAGTTACCGACACAAAGGATTACGCAAGAAGTTAGTTGACCTGTTGCGTAGTAAAGGCATTACAGATGAACGGGTGCTGGAAGCCATCAATAACATCCCACGCCATTATTTTTTAGATACGGCCTTCGATGAAATTGCATACGAAGACCGTGCTTTCCCAATTGGGGAAGGACAAACCATTTCACAACCATATACAGTTGCGTACCAAACGCAACTGCTTGAAATAAAACCCTACGATAAAGTGTTGGAGATTGGCACCGGCAGTGCTTACCAGGCATGTGTACTTGCTGAAATGAATGCACAGGTGTACACAATAGAACGACAGAAAAAATTGTTCGACTTTAATAAAGTTTCATTTCCTTTTCTAAAGAAATACCTCAACATTAAATTCTTTTATGGCGATGGGTTTGAAGGATTGCCCACGTATGCGCCATTTGATAAAGTGATCATTACGGCTGCAGCACCGTTTGTGCCACCAAAGTTGATTGAACAAATGAAACCGGGTGCGAAGATGGTGATACCTGTAGATGAAGGCGATTCACAACGTATGAAACGTTTAACCAAGCATGAAGATGGTTCTTATACCGAAGAAGTTTTCGATTCATTTTCATTTGTGCCTATGCTGGGTGGAAAGCAGAATGGGAAGTGAGTAGGTTAATGAAGTGAACCAACTTAAGCAGCTTGTAGTTTTTCAGCTACGACATTAGGCATTTGTGCTGTTGGGGACTTCATCTATTCGTCGCCCCCGGCGACGGCTGCCGAACGAAGAACTAAAATACAAAACATATTCTGTTGCTTAATAGTAAATGTCAAGCTGGGACAAAAAACCGAACAGCGTTACTTCAGTTGAACGACGCTTTGCGTCGCACCCCAATAGCACAGATGCGTTTGTTGTGTGCAGTATTCAGTCGGTCAAATTGGTGAAACTCCACTTGCCAAAAAGTATTGATGTTCTTTGCCTGAACTGTCTATGTAAAAGAATATTCCTGTCACTTGTGGATCACCAATAGTAATAAAATACCATTGTTTTTGTTCAAACTTTATTGGGCAAACTGTATAGTCGCCAAATTTGTTAAGCCACCAAAGCTTACTTGTTGTGTCCAACGATTGTCGTGATAAGCCATTATGAATGTATCGTACTTTAATTGTGTCTTCGTCCCACGAATATTTGCCTGGTTTATAAAATTCTATTTTGTTTGGCGGGTTTGGTGGTTTGTTTGTCGGGTGATGGATATTGCAAGAAGTCGTATAAAGTACGGTATATTTTATTGGATACTCATTCTCTCCAATTGAGTCAACTTGAATTTTCTCAATTGTTACTCCGTTAATAAAGTCTCGGTTTGTAGAAATGAAATCCTTGGTAACAGTCACCTTTGGAGGAGCAAAAACACTGAAAAAAGATTTAAGGAAATAAAGTCCGCCGATAACAATTAATGCTATTGCCGAAGTAATTATGATAATTGTCTTAGCTCTTCTTGTCATAGGAAAGTGTCAGCATATTGCACACAATGGTCACAACTTTGCGGTCGGCACGGCATTTGGAAAACGTCCAGCCCGGAGTTGCAGCCGATTAAAGATACAAAAGTTGAAAATATATTCTGTTGTTCATCTGTTCGGTCAGCCGGATATATAGCTGATAGTCGCACTACTGATGAGGATATATTCGTAGCCCCTGCTGACGCAAAACTGCCTGTTCGCTGTGTATTGATAGACGACTTTGCCCTTTCCGATTATATTTCCAGTTGTTGCGTCAATGTCTAAATATAAACAGCCATCACAATCATTTTTGCATTCCCAATAAAATTTGTCGGCTGAACAATTTAGAATAGGGTCTAAGTCTTGCCTTTTCATTCCATTCTTCAATGCAATCTCAATCGCTTTTGTTCTTGTAATGGTCATTTTTTTATCTATGAATTGTCTAAATGCATTCAAGTGAAAATTACGGTAGTCGATAACTTTTAAACTGGAATCAAAGTCAGCCCGAAATAAACTAAGCGTATCGCCTTTGTATAGAAAGTCATAGAAAATTTGGTAAATGTTTGGCATTTGTGTTAAAGTGTCCTTTACACTTAAAACAACATTCTCGTATTCAAATCCTGTTGCTCGTGTGTTAAAACTGAAGTATTCGTAAAGCTCTTTATTACTAACCTTTGTCTTTAATAATTGCTGTGTCAAACGTAAACAACTGTCAAAATTTGATTGTAACTGTTTTTTGGAAGTTCTAAGTTTAACCGAAGTTGTCGCATGTTTTTGTTGTGCATCAGTCAAGCAGCTAACTAAAAAAAGTGTTATCAAAAATGAAATGGGTAAATGTATTTTCAATGTCGTTTTGTAATTAAGATGCTTAATTAGCGTGTTTCCATAATGGCAGCCAACACGCTAATATACACAACTCGTCTTAAAAAAATATTTTCAACTCGTTGATTGTCATTGCCTGCTACATGCGTTTTTTAGATTGTGAGTTACGCAATTGCCTTGTAAAAAACTAACTTCAACACCTGACCACAATCAGCTCCACTTTTTGTTGTTCCTTTTTCTGAGTTTTTAATTTTGCCGCCTTTACAAAAACTGTTTTCAATACTGTCACCATGAAGAAGAACATAGAACTGCTGGCTCCTGCGGGAGCATTCGATTGTATACAGGCCGCCATTAACTCAGGTGCCGATGCTGTTTATTTTGGTGTGGAGCAACTCAACATGCGTACCCGTTCCAGTGAAGGGTTTACGATTGATGATATTAAGGAAGTGGCAAGGCTTTGTCATACCAATAACATCAAAGCATACCTCACATTAAATACAGTGATGTACGATCATGATATGCAGTTGCTGCGATTGATACTGAACGAAGTAAAACAACACAGCATTGATGCAGTGATTGCTGCCGACTTTGCCGTGATGCGGTTGTGCAAAGAATTAAATATTCCCTTGCATGTTTCCACACAAGCTAATGTGAGCAACAGTGCAGCCGTACAGTTTTTTGCACCTATGAGCGATGTGGTGGTGCTTGCACGTGAATTAACGTTGCAACAGATGAAAGAGATCACCCGTGAAATTGAACGGAAAAATATCCGTGGCGTATCGGGTGAGTTGCTGAAGATAGAAGTGTTTGTACACGGTGCATTGTGTATGGCGGTATCCGGTAAATGTTATTTGAGTCTGCATGCACAAAACGCATCGGCCAATCGTGGTGCCTGTGTGCAAACCTGCAGAAGAGCATACAAAGTAACCGATACAGAAACAGGAGAGGAGTTGTTGATCGATAATGAATATATTTTATCGCCAAAAGATTTGTGTACGATTGGAGTGATAGATCAACTGATTGATGCAGGTGTTGATGTATTAAAGATCGAAGGACGCAGCAAAGGAGCTGAGTATGTGCAAACGGTTACACAATGTTACCGTGAAGCAATTGATGCTGTTGAAGCAGGAACTTACACGCAGGAGAAAATTACACAATGGGAACAACGCCTTGCAACCGTATACAACCGTGGTTTTTGGGAAGGTTATTATCTTGGTCACCCAACAGGTGAGTGGACGAAGAAGCCCGGCTCTATAGCAACAGAAAAGAAAATTTATCTCGGCAAAGGCAGTAAGTATTATCCGAAAATAAAAGTAGGAGAGTTTAATATTGAAACGGGCTCGCTTAAAGCAGGTGATACGATTTTAATTACCGGCCGCAGGCATGGTGCAATTAAAGAACAACTGCATACACTTACCGTAAATGGCGAAACAGCTGATGTTGCCAATCGTGGCGATAAGTTAACCTTGCCTGTTACTGCCACTGTGTTGCCAACTGATAAGCTGTACAAAATTGTGGAGGAAGTGCATGCCTAAGATCGTTCACTATCGAAAGAAGTGCATTGGCTGTGGCATTTGTTACCAGCAGCAACCGTTGTATTGGCGCATGAGTAAAAAAGATGGGAAAGCAACCTTGCTTAATGCAATAACAAAAAAGGATGTGCAGTTACTCGATGTAAGTGAGGAAGCAGCAGAAGCAAATATGCCGTTGATTGCTGCTTGCCCCGTACGGGTAATTAAGTTGATGTAATGTGTACTTGCATCGTATTGGTTTCCTCTCCAACAATACTTATCTCAAACTCAATTCTGCCATCACCGAAAAGTGATCACTTGCAAAACGGCCCATCCATGTTTGCGAAATGGTAGCATGCGTTAATACCTTCCAGTTGCCTTTCAGAAAAATATAATCGATTGGTTGGTCGTTGCGTTCTTTACTTTGAAATCCGGTGAACGTACCTGTTGGTCCGTAGTGAGGTGTTTGTGAAAGTTCTTTGCTATCTGTCAGGCGAAGTGGATTGTTCTTATCAACGATCACCTCTATGGGTTCGTCTCCTGGTTCTGCATTAAAATCACCGGTGATAACAGCAGGAGTGGAGCTTGCAATTTCTTTTACTTTTTGTAACACTAATTTTGCACTTTCTCTCCGGGCAATCTTTCCCATATGATCAAAGTGCGTATTGAAAGCAAAGAAGATTTTTTTTGTTTTGCGATCTTTAAACTTTGCCCATGTAACAATACGTGTAATAGCTGCGTCCCAGCCTTTACTGCCTGCAACTGCAGGTGTTTCAGATAACCAGAACATACCCGATGAAAGTAATTGCAGTTTAGTAGTGTCATAGAAAATTGCAGAGTATTCACCTTTTGTTTTTCCATCATCTCTGCCACCACCTGTGTATTTGAATTGTGGTAAACGTTGTTGTAAGTCGATCATCTGGTCATGCAATGCTTCCTGCACACCCAGTAATTCGATCTTGTGAAATAATATCTGCGAAGCAACTTTGTCTTTACGGTAAGGCCATGCATTTAAACTGTCGGATGAAGTGTTCAAACGAATATTAAACGTCATCACCCTTAATGCACTTTGTGCATGTAGTAATTGTACAGCAATGAAAATTGTAAAAAAGAAAAAGATGAATTTCTTCATACGGCAATATTAAGATGCAGCAAGTTCCTTAATATCTTTCACTTCCAGTATTTGTTTTTTGTAACCCTTTGTTGCGGCATTGATCATGGCCTGTCCTATTTCTGCCAAACTCACCACACCGTTTTTACTGATGAATTTAATAATGGGAAGCAACCATTTAAAATAGTGATAAAGTTTTATGGTATTCTTCATGCCTTTGCCTGATTCAATAACACCCGGTCTGAAATTATACACTTGTGCAAAGGGAAGTTTCATGAGATCATTTTCTGTTTTGCCTTTTACCCGTGCCCACATGAGTCGGCCTTTCTCACTGCTATCTGTACCTGCACCTGAAACATAACAAAACGTCATGTTGTTGTTTTGCTTTGCTAATGTTTCAGCAACATGCATGGTGAGTGCATAGGTAAGATGGTAAAACTTTTCTTCTTTTTTTCCAACCGATGATACACCGGCACAAAAGAAACAGGCATCATAGCCTGTTACCTGTTCGGCATGTTTATCCAGTTGAAAAAAATCAGGCAGGATCAATTCCTTGAGCTTTGGATGCTGCCATTCGTAATGCCTTCGGTTTACGATCAGCACTTCGGCCACTTCGGCATTCTGAAGACATTCAAATAAAACGCCTTCACCCACCATACCTGTTGCCCCGGTAATGATTACTTTGATGCCTGCCATTGTTTTGTATTTATAAATAAAGATCGGCAGAAAAAGCAAACGAAGCTTTGTTAATCGGTCCGGCCCAACATTTCTGCAGGGTATTTCATTCTACGCAATGAAAGCAGCAAAAACAATGAATCCGGCAAAATCTACTTCCCTGAAGTTTTAATCTCATGGATAATCTTCTCCATATGTCTCCTGATCGTTTGTTTATCAGCCGCCGTATTTGCGAACTCTAATGCAGTAGTATAATGCTGCAGTGCAGTAGCATTGTCAATATCAGTATATAAATTCCCCAGCAATGAAAAATAAAACGGATTGCCGTTGAGCTGCAGCTTCTCTGCTTCCTTTATCCCCGCTGCTTTACCACGGGCTTTGGCAAGCGCAAATGTGCGGTTGAGTGCTGCTATGGGCGAATATTCAATTTGCAGCAACTGGTTGTACAGTTGCAGTATTTCTTCCCATTTGGCAGGTGTATCTTCCTTATGGGTATGCCAGTATGCGATGCCGGCTTCCAGGTGGTAGCGCGATATGTAACTGCCACGCGAAGCGAGGTTGAG
>JAKFDY010000069.1:0-3350 GCA_036675885.1 Lacibacter sp.
AGTTAAGAGTAAAGCATCTTTATGTATCCATATCCTGGCTTCCAGCGCTGTAAGGCTGGAACTTTGGTACTCCGCAGTTAAAATGATATCACCAGGACTAAGAATATTACCCGAAGCATCAAACGTCCAGGATGTGTGTCCGGCATCGGGCCCATAACCTTTAAAACTCAAATTTGGTTTATCATAATAAATATCTGTCTGGTACATTTCGTAATCGAAATAACGGTCACCGGTTGTGTTTTCGATTGACACACCACCAAACAACCAAAGCGAATCGTTTGTTTCTGTACCATCGCCATCCCGGCGCACATGCATAAGCATATCCAGAATCTCATTCTTGTCCGGTACACTTTGTGCCACGGGTGTTGTCCATGTATTCGGGTTCATACCGTTCTTGTTACTACCTGATGCAAACATCGTTGAATCATCTCCATGATGGTCACGAATAAAAATAGCATCTATCAGCAGCATACCATTCAACACATAAAACTGTGGGTAACGCATGTTACGGAAGAAGGGATAATTCCGGGTGGCTGGTTGTGAATTATACAAGGCCAATATACCTGCAGCGCCTGTTGTATCGATGATATATTCACCAACACCTGCCCCGGTAATATTGTTCATACTGAACCAATCATCACTACCTACCTCTACAAAGCCATTATAAAAATTACTTCTTAAATCAGCTTCCACACCAAATCTTGCTTTCTTCTGAACAGTGGTGATCTGGGCAGTCAGGGTTTGGTTGGCCAGGACAATAAAGAGAAACAAACTGAGTAAAAGTTGTTTCATAAGTAACGGATTTAAATGAAACAAGGCTGTATACTGTAACGCTATACAGCCTTGTCGATAATTTTAGCCTCTGCGGCTAACGATGCGGATCATTTCCACAGTGGAATATTCTGTAGAACCATCTGCATGATGAGCAGCAACTCTGTAATACAAATAACCGGGGAACGTATTGCAATCCCTGTACTTGTATGATGGGTTGGTGGTAGCACATTCAACCTCATCAAGAGTTTCTGAAAAACTGAAGCCGGCATCAAATGAACGTTCAACTGAAAAACGTGTAACAGATCCTGGATCAGTTACCGACCAGTTAAGCGCAACATCAGAGCCTATGCGATGAATCCGGAAATATCCAAATCCCTGCGCAGCCGCTGGCTTGGCTTTTGCAATAAAAGGTTTGCTTGAAACGAGGCAATCATTTGCCTGTGACGTGGTGAAAGACAGCGCAAGCGCTGTGATAATTAAGATTGCTTTCATGGGGATTACGATTTTGACACAAATTAGAAACCCCAGCACTCATATCCTAAGAATTGATCATGAATTTCCACTTAGGACCTCACCTTTTTTCCCACGAAAACACCGTAATTACTGCAATGCCTCAACCTGGGAAATTTTCACATGCTAAAAACGCCTGTATTTCAACTGCTTAGCAATGGCCTTTGTAAAACAAACAATCCATTACATTTGTAAGCAATACAGTTACTTTATGACGCAACCCGAACAAAAACCAGTTATTGGCTTCAGCTGTGGCGACCTGAACGGAATTGGCATCGAAATCATCATTAAAACGCTGAGCGACAACCGGCTTACAGAACTTTGCACCCCTGTTATTTTTGCATCGAACAAGAGCATCAACTTCTATAAAAAATCGGTGAGCGACGGTAATTTCAATTACCAGGCAGTAAGGGATTTCCAGCGCCTGAGCCCTAAAACAGTGAATGTATTCAGTTGCTGGGAAGATGAAGTGAGCATTACGCCGGGGCAATTAACCGATGTTGGCGGCAGCTACGCTGTTATTTCACTCACTGAAGCTGTGAAGGCATTGAAGGAAAAACAGATTGATGCATTGGTAACCGCTCCTATCCACAAAAAGAATGTACAATCAGAAGCTTTCCCCTATACCGGTCACACACCGTATTTGAAAGCTGCTTTTGAAGCAAATGATGTGGTGATGTTTATGGTGGCCGATAATATTAAAGTGGCATTGGTAACGGAACATATTCCTGTTGCTGAAGTTGCTCAGCACATTACAAGAGAAGCCATCGTAAGTAAGCTGAAGTTGATGAACCAATCATTGAAAAAAGATTTTGGTATTGATAAACCAAAGATTGCAGTGCTCGGGTTAAATCCGCACGCAGGTGATGAAGGTTTAATTGGTAAAGAAGAAGAAGAAATTATTAAACCTGCGATTAAAGAAGCAAAACAAAGTGATGTGTTTTGTTTTGGGCCCTATAGTTCTGATGCTTTTTTTGCACGTGGTCAACACGAAAAATTTGATGGGGTATTGGCAATGTATCATGACCAGGGGTTGATCCCTTTTAAATCACTTGCTATTGGTGAAGGTGTAAATTATACTGCAGGTTTGGAGGGCATCCGCACAAGCCCCGATCATGGAACTGCATTTGATATTGCCGGAAAAGGAAAAGCTGATGAATCATCAATACGGGCAGCATTGTTTATGGCGATCGATATTTTTCGCAGCCGCAATGGCTATGCCGATGCACGCAAAAACCCCATGCGTAAAATGAGTGCAGCCATGCTGGCAAGAGCTGTTGATGAAAAGATTGAGGAAGAGTAAGTCTTTAGGTTAATAAGTAAATAAGTATGTATGTAAAGACTGCCGCCTAAATCTTATCAACTTATTTAGGTATCTACTTATTTACTTATCTGCTTTGTTATCTCAACACCCTAATCACTTCATCATCGCATCAGTTACACCTTGGTTGATGATATACGAACTGTAGCTGATCTCCACTTTCCCTTTTTTGTTTTTGGGGAGCTCAGGCTTTTTCGATCCATCATCGTACTCCAATGTAATCCCTTTTGGAAGTTTGTAATCTTTGGTGTTAAAGGAGAATATTATTTTATCAGGCAACCCCCACTCTGCATATTTACCGAACTGCATTTCCATATCATATGTACCATTCTCTTTAGTAGTGGTACTTGATTTACGAATAAGCAGGTTCTTTTCATCGATATACATAGTAGTTAATACCACATCGCTTGTTTCACTAAGCGGTAACAATTTAATGATGCGTACTGTTGTACCCGCAACAGTTCCCTGTCCTGCATCAATGGCTGTATAGCTATCGGCGAGCAATAACGAACTTACATTTACGCTCACGCCTCCTTTCGGTAATAACGATACACCTCCATCCCGTTTAATAGCAAATCTGTTCGGTTTCTTAAAATAAGATTTGATGTTGGCAATGGGCGCTTTGATAAATACCACATCCGTTTTCATTTTACCGGTAGCAATATAATCGTTCACCTTATCCATCTTGGTTTTTACGTTCCGGATAAGTTCATCAGCCGTTTGTGCTTTTATTGATGAGGTAGGA
>JAKFDY010000070.1:0-4032 GCA_036675885.1 Lacibacter sp.
GAACTCAGGATCAGGATAAAAGTCATTACACTCACAAATGCCAGTGGAAGATTTGCATGTCCCATTCCCGGGAATGCATTAAAAACCACATTGGGATCGGGCCAGTAGTTGGTTGAAAACCTGATGGTGCCATAAGAAATAAGGAATGCGCCAAATGTAAAAGCATCACTCATTAAAAAGTACCACATCATTACTTTTCCATACTCCACATTGAAGGGGCTTTTACCGCCACTCCACCATTTTGTGTTTGCTGCTACTGTTTGTGCCATTTATCTGTTTTTAATTGTTCTCAAAATTTTTGCTCTTATGCTACCAGTAAGAAAAATACAAACAGGTAGATCCATAAGAGGTCAACAAAATGCCAATACAAACCGGCTGTTTCCACAGGCGCTGTGCTGTAGAATTTTGTTTTGGTATTGTATGCACGTAAAAGTAAAACCACCAGTGCAATGATACCGCCAACTACATGCAAGGCATGCACACCGGTAATAATATAAAAGAACGATCCTGCCACACTATCCTTAAACGTTATTTTGCTTGCCCACAGTTCTGAAAAACCAATGAACTGTGTTGCAACAAAAGCCAATCCTAATACTGCCGTTACTGATATCAGCAAACGATATCTCGCCATTTCTCTTGCAGCCATCGCTTTTTGAGCAAGAAAAATACTGATACTGCTTACAACGATCAGTGCAGTTGATAAATAAAAGATCTTCGGCACCTGCACAGCTTCCCAACCTGCCTGGTTACTCTTTACAATATATGCGCTGGTGAAACCGGCAAACATCATTGTAATACTTCCAATGGCAATCCACAAGGTAAACTTATGCGGATGCATTTTTTGTGATCGTTCGCTACTCATAACCTTCTCCATCTTTCAAACGCTTTTATCATTACTGCCGAAGCAGTTTCTTTTCTGTAATTACTGTCCAAGTTTATCAGCCAGTAATGCAAGCAATACAATTGGTAAATAAATATAACTGCTGAACATTACTCTTCTTGCACTCTTTACGTCCATGTTGAAATACAATCTTACACATTGAATAACCATAAACAGGTTAGCGCCAACAAGTATCCACATGCTTACAACACCACTCATGTTAAAGAAATAAGGTAACATGCCCACTGGTATCATCAACAAAGAGTAAATCACTGTTTGAATGGCTGTAAATTTAGTTGGTCCCTGTTGCGAAGGCAGCAATTTAAATCCTGCTTTGCTGTAATCTGTATGCGCCACCCATGCTATAGCCCAGAAATGTGGAAACTGCCAGAGGAACTGGATAGCAAATAGTATCCATCCACCGGTCCATGAAAAATTCTCAGCATCATAAGCTGCTGCCCAGCCAATAAGACAAGGCAATGCACCAGGTATTGCTCCTACCAGTACAGCAATTGAATTTACTTTTTTCAACGGTGTGTAAACAAACCCGTAAATAAATAAACTCAGCAATGCCAACCCTGCAGCATACCAACTGAAATACAACCACAAAATCAAAGAACCAACTATTGCAGCAATAAAAGCAAATGCTGTTGCTTCCTGCACACTCATTCTTCCACTTGCAACAGGCCGGTTGCCTGTTCTCTTCATTACCGCATCTGTATCTTTTTCTGTTACCTGGTTTATTGCGTTGGCACTACCTGTTACGAGCATACCACCCAGCAATAACAACAGGATACTTACAAAATCATATTCAACTACATTGGGCGCAAGCATGTATGCAATCACACTGCTGAATACCACTGTAAAACTGAGCGTAAACTTGATGAGCTGTTTGTAATCCTCGATCTTGCCCATCACTCCCGACTTCACTTGTTTCTTATCTTCCGGTTGAGTGCTCAATTTGTTTTATCATAATGACACATTTGTGTCTGTCAATTAATGCTTGCTTTCATCAGCGCCAACCGGTGTGGTTTGCGGAATGAAATCTTTTCCATCTTTTGCATAATCATATGCCCAACGGTGTACTTCAGGAATTTCACCAACCCAGTTACCATGCCCCGGATTGATTGGTGTAGTCCACTCTAATGTATTTGCACCCCAAGGATTTTGTGTTGTTACTTTTCTTCCTTTCCAGATGCTGTAGAAGAAGTTAAAGATGAACAGAATCTGTACAAGGAACACAATGATGGCAACGATGCTGATGAATTTATTCAATCCATCATAATGCTTAAATGATTCCCAGATATCAAACTTGTAATAACGGCGTGGCACACCTGCCAACCCTTGATAGTGCATTGGCCAGAAAATGAGGTAAGCACCGATCATTGTAGCCCAGAAGTGAATATAGCCAAGCGTATTGTTGAGATAACGTCCATACATTTTAGGATACCAATGATAAATACCTGCAAACATCCCGAACATACTTGCCACACCCATTACAATATGGAAGTGCGCAATTACGAAATAGGTATCGTGTAATTGAATATCAAGCGCTGAGTTACCAAGGAAGATACCTGTTAAACCACCTGAGATGAACAAGCTCACAAAACCTAATGCAAAAAGCATAGCAGGTGTAAAGCGGATATTACCTCTCCAGATAGTAGTTAACCAGTTAAATACTTTGATGGCACTTGGTACCGCAATTAACAACGTTAACAATACGAAGAACGCACCAAGGAACGGATTCAAGCCCGTTACAAACATATGGTGAGCCCAAACGAGGAACGCAAGGATGGTGATGGCGAACAAAGAACCAATCATCGCCATATAACCAAAGATTGGTTTACGGCAGTTCACCGATAGAATTTCTGAAGCCATACCCATCGCCGGTAAGAGGATGATGTATACTTCAGGGTGACCTAAGAACCAGAACAGGTGTTGATAGAGAATTGCACTACCACCTTCGTTCGGTAAAGCCTGTCCGTTTATATAGATATCACTTAAGTAGAAACTTGTTCCAAAGTGACGATCAAAAATCAATAAGATAAATCCTGAGAACAATACAGGGAATGATAATACACCCAATACTGCTGTGAAGAAGAATGCCCAGATGGTAAGTGGCAATCTTGTCATGCTCATGCCTTTGGTACGCATGTTCAATACAGTTGCGATATAGTTCAAACCACCAAGTAATGATGATACCACGAATAAGGCCATCGACACAAGCCATAGATCCATCCCCACTTTGGAACCGGGTGATGCTTCACCCAATGCACTCAATGGAGGATAAGCCGTCCAGCCACCACTGAAAGGTCCTGTTTGTACAAACAAAGAAGACAGCATAATGATACTGGCTGTAAAGAAGAACCAGTATGAAAGCATATTCAAGAATGGTGATGCCATATCTCTTGCACCCACCTGTAAAGGAATAAGGAAGTTAGAGAACGTACCACTCAACCCTGCAGTTAATACAAAGAACACCAACACTGTTCCGTGCATGGTCACCAATGCATAATAAGCTTCGGCTTGCAGTTGACCGCCTTTAGCCCATTCGCCGAGGAGTGTTTCCATCCAGGGGAATTTCGCATCCGGGTAGCCAAGTTGTAAACGGAAAATAACCGAGAACAAACCACCCAGCAAAGCCCAGAACATACCGGTGATCAAAAACTGTTTTGCGATTGTTTTATGATCCTGGCTGAATACATACTTCGTCAAAAACGTTTCATGGTGATGGCCATGATGCACCTCATCATGCGTTTCATGCGGAACGCTTACTACTGAAGTGTGTACGTGTGATGTCTCGTTGCTCATAATCTCTTTTTTATTCAGTTCTATTGACTTTACAATTATTTACTCATTGCTACAGTTGTCTTAACTGCAGCGGGTACAGCTACTGTTGAATCAACAGCAGGTTTAACAACCGCTGGATCTTTCTCAGGAAAAGCCGCATAGTAGTTTGGCTTTTGCTTTGCCATCCAGATATCAAACTCTTCCTGTGTAACTACTTCAATAATACCTTTCATAGAGTAGTGACCGTTACCACACATCTGATCGCAGGAAATTTCAAATGCAAAATTCTGATTACCTGTACGCTCTCTCATTTCTTTGGTAGTGTACTTAGGTGTAAACCAAAGTGTGGTTGGAATACCCGG
>JAKFDY010000071.1:0-6281 GCA_036675885.1 Lacibacter sp.
GTGTTTCAACATTGCAGAAGCAATTAACAGGGGATGGATTACAGGCGATGCGGAAAGCTGGTATAAAAAAGGTATCCAGGCATCTATTTCTTTTTATGGAATTGTTGATGGTACAAATGTCGGTTACTATCTCCCGATTGGTAAAACATTGGGTGAATGGACAAGCGCTGAGTTCAATTTCAATTTCAACACATACTATAATCAATCAAAAGTTGTGTACGAAGCTGGTGCTGCCGGTTTAAATAAAATTTTACTACAGAAGTATCTTTCTTTCTTCCAGAATTCAGGCTGGGAAGCTTACTATAACTACCGCCGTACCGGTGTTCCTGCATTTTCTACCGGTGTTGGTATTGGTAATAATGGGAACATCCCTAAGCGTTGGGCCTATCCTTCAAATGAACAACAACGCAACGCAACAAACTGGAAAGCTGCAGTTGATCGTCAGTTTACAGGAGCCGATAACATTAATGGTGAAATGTGGTTGATCAAATAAAATCGTTTTAGAATATACAGCAAATTTTCTCATGCATAAGCAATCGGCGGGGCTATTCTTAGCTCCGCTTCTTATTACTCACACGGTAAAATAGTTTTATGAAAATAAAGTATGGAGCAAATGTAATTTTAATCCTGACGGGTTTGTTGTTCTCTGTAATTGCAGCCGCACAGCAAAAAACAGAACATGTAGTAGTTATTACACTCGATGGTTTTCGCTGGCAGGAATTGTTTGGGGGTGCAGACAGCGTATTGATAAACAACAGCCGCTACACAGAAAACAAAGATGGAATGAAAGAAAAATTCTGGGCTTCATCTGCTGATGAACGCAGAAAAAAACTCTTACCTTTTTTCTGGAACACGGTAGCAATACAGGGACAGTTATATGGTAACAGAGGTTTTGGTAATTATGTCAACAATGCAAATCCTTATTGGTTTTCATACCCGGGATATAATGAAATTTTCACCGGCTTTCCTGATACAGCTGTTAACTCCAACAACAAGAAGTGGAATAAAAATGAAAACGTACTGGAATTCATCAATAAGCAAAAAGGGTTTGAAGGAAAGGTAGCAGCATTTACATCATGGGATGTATTTCCTTATATACTAAATGAAGAGCGTAGTAAAATTTATGTGAACAGCGCATTTGAAAAAACAAAGTTCAAATCTCCAACTTTTGAACTGCTCGATGAAATGCAGGATCATGCACCACGCATTTTAGGCGAGGGTGTGCGTCCTGATCTGCTCACCTTTTACATCGCAAAAGAATACATGAAAACATACAAGCCAAGAGTGCTGTATATCGGCTTCGATGAAACAGATGATTTTGCACATGGTGGCAAATATGATCTGTACCTGCAATCTGCTTATATGGTTGATCAGTTAATTGCAGATATGTGGGGTTGGTTGCAGGTTGATCCGTATTATAAAAATAAAACCACACTTATTGTTACAACAGATCATGGCCGTGGTGATGCTGATAAAGATCAGTGGAAAGATCATGGAGCAAAAGTGCCCGACGCATCGGAGATATGGTTAGCGGTGATGGGCCCCGACACTGAAGCATCAGGTGAAGTAAAAACACCCATGCAATTGTTTCAACGCCAGGTGGCAACAACCATTGCCTCTGTGCTTGGCTTTACGTTTCAACCCAAACAGGAAGTGATGGAACCTGTTGAAACGAGCATGCGCAAACGATAGCCCTTTTATTCCTTTTTGGAAACCGTTATATTTAATGCTCATCGTTGGTTATTCATCAACTTTAATCATGCTTGTATGAAGTATTTTTTTGTTCTCTCAGGATTAATCAGTTTGTTTTTTTCAGCAACAGCTCAACAAAAAGTGCAACTGCCAAATGGCTGGTACTTAACACCGGCCGGCAGACATTTACCGTTGGGAGATTTGCCGTTAAACATAGCAGTGAGCAAAAGCAAGAAACTGATGGCTGTTACCAACAACGGTCAAAGTGTGCAAAGTCTTCAGTTGATCAACCCCGCAACAGAAAAAGAATTAGATCGTGTGATCGTTCCGAAATCATGGTATGGACTAAAGTTTTCGGCTGATGAAAAATTCTTGTATGCCAGTGGTGGTAATGATAACTGGATACTGAAGTATGCAATTGCGAATAACAAGCTTCAACTGAAGGATTCGATTAGTCTTGGAAAAAAATGGCCGGAGAAAATTTCGCCGGCAGGTATCGAAATTGATGATGCTGCAAAACGCATGTATGTTGTAACAAAAGAAAATAATTCGCTTTATGTCATTAACCTGGTTGATAAAAAGATCATGCGGCAGGTTCCGTTAGAGGATGCAGCTTATACCTGCCTGCTTTCAGCAAACAAGAAAGAACTGTACATTTCTGTTTGGGGTGCAAAGAAAGTAGTTGTGTTTGATATTGCGACTGGTAAGATCACAGCACAGATTCCGGTTGGTGAAAATCCAAATGAATTATTGCTGTCAAAAAACGGGAAGCAACTCTATGTAGCCAATGCCGGTGATAATTCTGTCTCTGTCATTGATATTGCTGTCCGTAAAGAACTGGAGGTGTTGAATGCGGCTTTGTTTCCAGATGCACCAACAGGTTCGGCAAGTAATGGTTTAGCATTGAGTGAAGATCAGAAAACATTGTATGTAGCAAATGCTGATAATAACTGTTTGGCAGTGTTTGATGTAAACAAGCCGGGATTTAGTAAATCGAAAGGATTCATTCCGGTTGGTTGGTATCCTACAAATGTAAAAGTGATCGGTAAGAAAATATTTGTGAGTAATGGCAAAGGTTTTACATCAAAACCAAATGCAAAAGGCCCTGACCCTACAAAGCGTGACCAGGAAGTTATTTACCAGCAAGGTGATTATAAAAACAAACAAAGCCGTGTGGAATACATTGCAGGTTTGTTCAAAGGTGAAATGAGTATTATAAATGAACCAAATGATACAAAGCTGGCAGCTTATTCAAAAATGGTTTACGACAACACGCCTTATACAAAAGAAAGAGAATTGCATGCAAAAGGTGAAGCAGGTAACCCCATCCCAATGAAAGTGGGCGATCCTTCGCCTATCAAATATGTATTCTATATTTTAAAAGAGAACAGAACATACGACCAGGTTCTTGCTGATGTGCCAGGTGGTAATGGTGATACATCATTATTATTGTTTGGTGAACGTATAACGCCTAACCAACACAAACTGGTAAAAGAATTTGTATTGCTCGATAATTTTTATGTGGATGGAGAGGTGAGTGCCGACGGCCATAACTGGAGTACAGCAGCGAATGCCAATGATTATCTTGAAAAAACATGGCCCACTAATTACGGTGGTCGTGGCGGACAATATGATGCAGAAGGAAACAGGGGAATAGCAAATCCTGATCGTGGATTTATCTGGGACTACTGCAAACGTGCAGGTATCAGCTATCGTACCTATGGTGAATTTGCCGATGATTATAAAGCAAACATTCCTGTTCTTGAAAATCATTTCTGTCCTTACTTCACCAGTTGGGATGAAAGTGTAAGAGATACAACACGTTTTTATCAATGGAAGCGTGAGTTTGATTCGTTGCTTTCAGTGAATGCAGTACCACGGTTTAACTCGTTGCGTTTTATTAATGATCATACCGAAGGGCAACGCATTGGTAAACCAACTCCGTTTGCACATGTGGCAGATAATGATTGGGCAGTTGGTTTGTTTGTAGAGTATTTAAGTAAGAGCCCTATCTGGAAAGAGACAGCCATCTTTATTGTGGAAGATGATGCACAGAATGGACCTGATCATGTAGATGCACATCGCACAACGGCTTATGTAGCGGGTGGATTTGTGAAACGCAAATTCATTGATCATACGATGTATTCCACTTCATCGATGTTGCGTACAATTGAATTGATCTTAGGATTACCACCCATGAGTCAGTACGATGCTGCTGCAGAACCAATGTGGCGTTGTTTCAGTTCAACTCCTGACCTGACTCCATTTTCTTCAGTACCGGCATTGGTTGATCTCAACGAAAAAAATACAAAGAACACGACCAGTGCAAGACTCAGCGAAACATTCGATTTTAGTAAGGAAGATCGAATTCCTGATCTTGTGTTTAGTGAAGTGATCTGGAAAGCTGTAAAAGGTGAAGAATGTATAATGCCTGCGCCACGCCGGAGTGCCTTTGTAAAAATGGTGAATGATGATGAAGAAGAAGAGGAGGAAGAAGAAAGAGAAAGCCATGAAAAAAGAAAAAAATAAAGTTTCCTGTTGATCTGTTTGAATGAACATTATGTTGAGAATATCATGCCTCATTGTCATTATAGCTATAAGTATCAATGTGTCTGCACAATCCGATGCAACGATTACTTCGTTAAACGAAGTAGTTGTTACCGGCAACAGAAGCGAACAAAAGGAAGCAACGATTCCTTATACGATCAATACAATAAAGCGAAAAGAACTCGATTTCTTTCAGCCACGCACAACTCCGGAAACACTAATGGGAATAACTGGTGTATTTGTTCAGAAAACAAATCATGGCGGAGGTTCGGCTTTTCTTCGTGGATTGACCGGCAATCAAACTTTACTGTTAGTTGATGGTATCCGTTTGAATAATGCTACGTTTCGTTACGGCCCCAATCAATATTTGAATACAATCGATGCGTTCAGCATTCAGCAGATAGAAGTATTGAAAGGTACAGGCTCTGTGCAATATGGTTCCGATGCGTTGGGTGGGGTTGTGCAGTTGTTTACAAAAGAACCAGCGTTCCTCGAAAATGATCAACAGAAAAAAATAAGCGGCTTGGTATCTGGTAAATTGATGTCGGCAGAAATGGAACAAACCGCCAGGGCAGAGTTAAAGTACAGCAATAAAAAGTTTGCAGCAACAGCAGGGTTAACGTTGCGCAATTTTGGCGATGTGTCAGGTGGTGATACAACAGGTTTTCAAACACCAAGTGGCTATAAAGAATTTGCTTATGATGTAAAGTTGAAGTTTCTATTGAAACAGAATATTGAACTGATAACTGCACATCAGCTTTTACGTCAAAGTCATGTACCGGTTTATCATAAAGTGCAGCTTGAAAATTTTTCGCTAAATGAAATGGAAACACAACAGCGGATGCTCAGCTATGCAAAACTCAAACTAAAAAATAGCAGTCAGTTTCTGCAACTGATTGATGTAACGCTTTCACATCAACAATCAATTGAAGGACGCAACAGTCAAAAAAACGGCAGCACTGTTTTGCGGAAAGAACTGGATGAAGTAAATACAGCCGGGTTAACAATTGATGTACGTTCTGTTTTAAGCAAAAACTGGACAGCCAATTCCGGTATCGATATTTATCTTGATAAAGTGAACAGCGCACGTACAGATCTAAATACTGTCACACAAAATAAAAACCTGTTGCGTGGTCTATATCCTGATGGTGCCACTTATGGCAACTATTCGATCTTTACACTTCACCAGTTTCAATTCAAACAACTACAGTTAAATGCAGGTGTCCGTTATAATCTTTTTGATATACGGATGACTGATACAAGCCTCGGAAATACGATCATCAAACCCTCTGCATTGGTGGGCAACCTTGGTATAGTTTATACGTTAGCGAAACAACATCATCTCTTTGCAACATTCAACAATAGTTATCGTGCACCTAATGTGGATGACATGGGCACATTGGGTATTGTCGATTTTCGATATGAGGTACCTGCTTATGGTTTATTACCCGAACATTCTTACAATTATGAAGCAGGTTATAAATGGCGATCACGTAAAGTGAAGCTGACAGCTACTGCTTATTACATGCAGTTGAAACAACTCATTACACGTGTGCGGGTGGAAGGTGAGCAGATCAATGGCTACAATGTATATGTAAAAGAAAATACGGATGAAGGCGCTGAAGCATGATACCCTGGATACTTCCAGGCTGCAAAATATCAAAACACTTACCGAGTTTGACGATTGTTATACTGCACCGCTACACGGCTTCCGCAATGCACATGAATATTACGAGCAGTGCAGCGCTATCAGGTTTGTGCACAATATCAAAACACCAACGCTGATCATCAACACGCGAAACGATCCGTTCTTAAGCGCCGAATGTTTTCCTGCCGCTTTACTTGAAGGCCACCCCTATGTTCAGCTTGAAGTTCTTTCGCGAGGAGGGCATGTGGGATTTACACAATTCAATAAAAATGGATTATATTGGTCTGAGCAGCGTGCTTTGGAATTTTTATCCGAATTTGCCCCATAAAAACCGGCGGCCGGCACCGGCAGCCTATCGGAAACAGACGCATGATAGATCGCTACAGTATTACGG
>JAKFDY010000072.1:0-15494 GCA_036675885.1 Lacibacter sp.
CCCGTGCAGGTTGCGCTCCGTTCGGCTCCGCTACGCTACGCCTCACTTCGCTCCACCTGCACGGGTGGTTAACTCCGCTATACAGTTACTCTAAACTATTTACACAAAGAACTTAATACTACCTATTTAAATGAAAAGCCCCCGATTCATCGGGGGCTTTCTATGATCAGTCTTTTTTCTCTTCTTCATCCTGTTCTTCTTCCACATCGCTATCTTCCGTTTGTTCTTCTTCTTCCTGCTGCTCTTCCAAATCATTTTCTTCACTTACTTCTTCTTCTGTTTGTTCTTCCTCTTCTTCTTGTGAAGCCGATTCTTCTTCTTTCGCAATTTCTTCTTCGTACACTTCTTCTGTAACAGTAATCTCTTCAATAACAACTTCTTCCTGCTGCTCTTCTTCAACACTGTTGAGAGGCTGCTCTAATAACTCACCATCTTCCGTAACCACCAGTGCTTCATTTGCAGTAAGCACCTGTTCTTCTTCACCGGCAACATTCAGTGTATCGCTTTGTACGCCTGTTGGGTCAATGATCTCGGTAGAAATGATCTCTTTGATCTTTGGCAGATCTTCCGGTGAGTTAATACCAAAATAATCCATGAATGAACGGGATGTACCGTACACCAATGGATGACCCGGCATCTTTTCGTTACGACCAAGAATAACAATCAATTCTTTCTCCAATAATTTCTGCACGGCATAATCGCAGCTTACACCACGAATCGCTTCCATTTCACCTTTGGTGATGGGTTGTTTGTATGCAATAATGGAAAGTGTTTCCAATGCTGCGGTACTTAAACGTTTCAGGAATTTATCGCCATTGATTTGTGCAACCGTCTTATGATATTCTTTCTTCGTAAGGAATTGCCAGCCACCGCCGCTCTCTCTCACTTCAAACGGATAAAACTCAGCGGTATATTTTTCTTTGATGACTGCAATGGCTGATTCCGTCTGGTCGAGATTTGCACGGTCTTCAATAAAGCCCAATGCACTGTTCACAAGGTCGCAAAGCTCCAATGTGGTGAGCGGACGTTCAGCTGCAAAGATCAGCGCTTCAATATGCGGGATGATAACACTAAGTTCCATTCGTAATTTGAAAATTTGAAAATCGGAGAATTTGAAAATTAAATGAAATCCTCCAATTTATGAGTGCCTTTGTTCCCCTTTAGGGGTTAGGGGCCTAACTGTTTAATGCTGCTGCACCGCTTACAATCTCTGTCAACTCAGTTGTAATGGCTGCCTGGCGTGCACGGTTATAACTGATGCGGAGTGAACGCAACAATTCGTTGGCGTTATCACTTGCCTTATCCATCGCCGTCATACGGGCACCATGCTCCGATGCATTTGCATCCAACACTGCTTTGAATAATTGTGTATTGAGGATCTTCGGCATTAACTCAGTAACGAGTTCTTCTTTACCTGGTTCGAAGATGAAATCAGATTTTGTTTTGGCAGCACCTTCTTTACTTATCACTTTAGGGATAGGGAGGAAGCGCTCCAGTTTAAATTGCTGGGTAGCTGCATTTTTAAATTGACTGTACACCAGTTCCACTACATCAAACTCACCTTTTACAAAAGCATCCATTGCGGAAGCTGAAGCCTGTTGCACATTTTCGAAAGTAAGATGGAGGAAAATATCTTTATAGGTGTCGCTGGTTTTGTAACCGTTACGGAGCATAGCTTCGAAACCTTTTTTACCAATACCCCACACCTGCACATTACCTTTTTGCTGTTGATCAGCATATTGCTCGGCAATAGTCTGGCGGGTAAGTTTTACCAGGTTGGCATTGTAGCCACCGCACAAACCACGATCGCTGGTAACAAGGATAATCAACACTTTATTTACCGGACGCTCAGCCGCCAGTTTCATGTTTACACTACCATCGCTGTTGCTCACAATATTGCTCAGCATGTCCTGCAGTTTCTGTGCATAAGGGCGCATCTGGATAATGGCATCCTGTGCTTTACGGAGTTTGGCTGCACTCACCATTTTCATGGCTTTGGTGATCTGCTGGGTGCTTTGTACACTTTTGATCCTGTTACGTACCTCTTTTAATTGTCCGGGCATGTGGTTGAACGTTTAACGTTGAAAGGTTGAAACGTTTAAAGTTGGCGGTTAAATAGTAAACCCCCTAACCTTAAACCTGAAACTTTAAACTTGTTTTTCAGGCCGCAAAGGTAATGGAAACAGGGTTACAAGTGCAAGCCCGCAGCGAAATTGTGGAAAAGCCGAACCTGTTTTTTTGAGGCGGTGCCGATGGGTGTTTTTCAGGGTGAATGAAGCTATTTTATTATTTTCACCACAGCCAAACCAACTATGCAATCAACCAACTGCTTAAACTGCGGCTCCATGCTGGAGACCTCGCAACTTTTCTGCTCCCGATGCGGACAAAAAGCCGATACGCACAGGTTTAACTTCAACCATATCTGGCATGATCTCATTCATGCGTTTACCCATGCCGACAAAGGTATTTTTTCGCTCATCTGGCAACTGGCGTTCAGGCCGGGTATTGTGGCAAGGGAGTATGTGGAGGGAAAGCGGAAGAAATACTTTAACCCGTTTACGTTTGTGATATTGATTGTGGGGTTTGCATCGGTGATCTTAATAAACTCAGGGTTTACCAATTTTAACGGGGGCTCACGCATGCCTCCCAATCCAATCTCATCTTTCCTGGATAAGCATGTGAACCTCTTGATTTTTTTGAACATACCGTTGCTGGCAATGTTTAACCGCTTGCTCTTCCGTCGTGACAAAACAAATTATTCGGAAAATTTAGTGCTGGCAGCATTTACATCAGGCGAGCGTTCTATTTTCTTCAGTTTGGTCATTGCACCCATCTGGGTAATTTTTCATCCGCCCTTTTACCCGTTCCTGGCTTTTTATTTACTGTGCTGGAGTTGTTATTACTGCTGGTCCTGTTCGCAATTTTATACCGGTAAAAAAGTTGGTTTATTCCTGAAAGGAATTCTGTCAACCATCCTTACACAGGTAGTAACTGTGGTTTTGATATCGGGCGCTTTCTTTATTTACTTTTCATTCTTTTATAAAAGGCATTAAAAAAGCAGTCACGGTTACATGACTGCTTTTTCGGCGTTGTATTAAAAAATTAATTTTCGTTGATCATCATTCTGTCTCCACCCATACGGCGCATATTGTTTTGTTGTTGCCGCTGCTGGGTTCCTTTAAATTTATTGAGACGATAAGTAAAGCTCAACATGAAATATTGGGTAAGCCGGTTTGTTCTTGTATCAGTAATAAAATTGCTGTTAATACTGCGGCTTACATTGGTATTTTGTTTGAGGATATCAAAACCTGCCAGGCGGATAACTCCATTCTTGTTTTTAAAGATTTCTTTTTCCAGTGATGCATTCAGCAACGCTATGTTTTGCTGTACACCTTCTGCCAATCCCTGGTTTAACAGGTAATCAAAGTCCCAACGGAAGATAAAGCCTGCTCCAAAATCAAAGCGGGCATCACTGCTGAGCGTCCATGTGCTTTGATTGGTCACTGACTGACCCGCATCTCTGAAGTCAGCATAGTTAAGATTATATCTTACTCCGGTTACCAATTCAAGCCATGGAATGTTGAATTCAAAATTTGCACCTTGGGTATATAACCAGTTTTTACCAATAGTACGCTCACCATCAACAAGACTGATATTGTTGTTGTAATTCACCATTGTATTGGCGCTGATTACATACTTCCTGTTATTAAAAGGCCTTGCATACGTAGTAAACATGTTTACGTTGTAATAACCATTCACATTTTCAGGTCGGGTTAACTGTGCGCCGGTTAATTTGCCATTCGCATCTTTGAAACGGATCACATTGTTTACGATCTGGTCATCAACAAAGTTGAATCCTAAGTTCACTAAAAAGATACGGCCCGAACTGAAGTTGAAATTATTGAAGTTGGTATTAAAGTTATGACTGTTAGATGGGCGGAGCAACGGATTACCTTCAGTGAGGTATTGTGGATTGCTCTGATCTCTTACAGGCTGTAACTGCTCGAAATTTGGTTGCCTTGCATTACCGTTGTAATTAAAGTTGAACGATTTGGTTCGGGTGAAATTATAAGTAAAGCGTGCAACAGGAAACCAGTTGAAATTAGTAATTGGCTTATAGGCACTGTCTTTACTGATGCTGTAACCTTTTAATACAACCGGTTGTAAAATAACACCAATGGTATAATTGTATTTTTTCTTGACCGTACGCACACTTGCACCAATTCGATTGTAGTCAAAATTATTTTCATAAGCATTACTCAAAGAATCAATGAGCGTATAATTCGTGTTGCCGGGAAGCTGAATATAATTCTGACGGTCGTTGCTTCCGAAGTTTTTATTGTAGTTATAACTCAAATCAAGAAAACGATCAACAGCAATGGGCTCTGTGTAAGTAGCACGCAGGTTGATGTTTCGTGTGAGGTTATCCTGCAGAATATTTTGTTTAAGTGTAGAATCTTTCGTGCCATTAGTTAAATAAAATACTGATTCATTATTTGTAAACTGATCGCTTTCGTTTGATGAAAAATTAAGATCACTGTTAAACGAGAAATTGCGGCCACGTTTTTTAAAGCGGTGATTATATAATAAGTTGCTTCTGAAATTAGGACGGTCGCTTAAAGATGTATTCAGGTTAGTACCATCTTGCAAAGGCGAGTTGTCGTTGAAAATATCGAAAACACTTTCAGAGCGGTTGTTCAATTCCGTAAGCGTAAAGCTGGGACTGAATTTGATATAATTAAACGAATCGATCCATAATTCAAGGTTACCAAACGCACGGTGAGTACCGTTTTTATTTAATGAGCCCTGGTCTGTATTTGTAAAGATTGATCCTGATCCGGATTTGCCGATATTTTGCTGGGCTGTGTATTGTTCAATAGTAGTAGCTCTGTGCGAATAAGTGTAACTGCCGTAAAAGGAATTGCGCTTTCCAAAATCGTTACGATAGTTCAACCCAATTGAATTCAACCTGGTAATACCGTTTTGATTGGTGGAATTATTGTTATTACCACCTCCGCCAAAGCTCATACCGCCACGGCCACCTGTGTTTCCGCCACCGCTGCTGCCATCCTGTTGAAAAGTAGAAGTGTTTACGTTATTACTGTTTGCAATAATTGAAAGTTGTTTGCTGTTGTTGAACCTGTTAACGGACAAGGCTCCCATGTAACGATCGTTGGTGCCGTAGCCTGCTTGTGCCCTGCCAAACATTCCTTTATTCTTATCTTTTTTCAATTGCAGATTAATGATCTTGTCTGGTTCTCCATCCCTGATACCCGAAACAGAAGACTGATCGCCATAATCATCAATTACCTGCACTTTATCAATCATATCAGCCGGTATTTCTTTCGTAGCTGTTTTTGGATCGCCGGAAAAAAAGTCTTTCCCGTTCACTTTTACACGGGTAACGGCCTTGCCTTGAGCGGTAACATTTCCTTCTCTATCCACCTGCACACCAGGGAGTTTCTTCAATAACTCTTCCGTAGTTGCATTTGGTTTGGTTTGAAAGGCACCGGCACGGTACTCAACCGTATCTTCTTTCATGGTTACAGCCGGAGCTTCAACTATAATTTCTTTCAGGTCGAGGTAAGAATTTACCAGCACCAGTTCACCAAGATCAATATTGGACACACCGGCAGATGGCTTAAAAAATTCTTTTATCATTGGCTTATAGCCTGTGTAGCTGATAACAATGGAATAAGCGGAGGTGGGAATTCTTGCAAAGCTGAATTCACCTTTAGCATTTGTCGAGGTTCTCGATGTATCGTAAGGGAAGCTTTTTTCAACCAGCTTAACAGTGGCTTTATCCAGTCCTTTTGACCCGGTTGAATCGGTTACTTTTCCGGTTATACCGGTTGTTTGGGCTTTTACGGATACGGATGCTGTGATGACAAGGAGAATGAGTAGTAGTTTCTTCATAAACGTGTTTGAAATGCGAAATACGAAAATTTTCGTCAATAATTTATTTTGCGATTTGTTAAATAATAGACGACAATGCCTTCAAAAGTTTGCTCTTGCTTCAGTAATCAGTATAAAAGGCAAATCTACCGTTTCGGTGGCGGCAGCTGTCCGTGCTACTGGGTAAACTGTTTTTTGCCGGGTTTATTGTGAATTGTTTAACGCTTGTACAGGTTTGTAAACAGGTGGTTTCTATTGCGTTCAGGCTCATTCAAAATTTAACCGGCCTCATCACACTCAACAGTTAATCATTACCTTTGTCGGCCTGTAAAAAAGGTGCTTCTGTCAAATTGGCTTTGTTTTAAACTTTGCATTGTATTTGACATAAGGAAGCTTTAATCAAAATAATTGACTTATTAATCTATACATATGTTAGGATTCCTATCGAAACTGTTTGGTGGCAGCAAGAGCGAGAAAGATGTACAAAAGCTTTCGCCAATTGTTGAAAAGATCAACCAGTATTTCCAGCAATATCAAAGCTTAACCAATGATGAACTCCGTAATAAAACACAGGAATTCAGACAGCGTATTAAATCGCATCTTCAAAGCATTGATGACGAGATCGCTTCACTTACTGTAAAGGCTGATGCATTTACCGAAGACCAGATTCAGGAAAAAGATGCTACTTACCAGGAAATAGATAAACTGCGGAAGGAAAGAGATAAAAAAATTGAAGAAGTTCTTGAAGAAATTCACCCCGAAGCTTTTGCTGTTGTAAAAGAAGCAGCAAGCAGGTTCACCAATAATGCAGAATTGCAGGCAACTGCAACTCAATTAGACAGGGATCTTGTAATCAAACGCCCACATATGCGTATTGAAGGCGACCAGGTGTTTTATAAAAAATCATGGTTGGCCGGTGGATCGGAAGTAACCTGGAACATGGTGCATTACGATGTGCAGTTGATTGGTGGTAGTGTGTTACACCAGGGAAAAATTGCCGAGATGGCTACCGGTGAAGGTAAAACGCTTGTATCAACATTGCCTGCTTACTTAAATGCATTGCCTGGTGAAGGTGTGCATCTTGTAACGGTGAATGATTACCTCGCTCGTCGTGATAGTGAGTGGAACGGAACTTTGTTTGAATTTTTAGGATTGACTGTTGATTGTATTGATAAACATCAACCCAATAGCGAAGATCGTCGCAAGGCATACATGGCCGATATCGTTTACGGAACAAATAACGAATTCGGTTTTGACTACCTGCGTGATAACATGGTGGTGAATACAACGGAGAAAGTACAACGCAAGTTGCACTTTGCAATGGTGGATGAGGTGGATAGTATCTTAATTGATGAAGCCCGTACACCATTGATCATTGCAGGTCCTGTAGGGACAGGAAGCAATGAGCAGCAGTTTCATAACATGAAACCGAGGATTGAAAAATTGATTGATGCACAAAAAAGGTTGACGCAACAATATTTGAATGACGCAAAGAAAGCCATAGCAGAAGGTGATGATGATCCGAAGAGTGGTGGCCTTGCATTAATGCGTGCATGGAGAGGTTTGCCTAAGTATGGTCCGTTGATTAAATATTTAAGTGAACCCGGTATTAAAGTGAAACTGCAGAAAGCAGAAAACTATTACCTCGCCGATCAGCAAAAAGAAATGCCGAAGGTGGATGAAGGTTTGCTGTTTCATATTGATGAGAAAAGTAATTCAGTTGATCTTACGGATAAGGGTTTGAGCATGATCACCAAAGACAATGAAGATCCTAACTTCTTTGTGTTGCCCGATATCAGCACTTCTCTTGCAACGTTGGATAGAAGTGATCTTAGTGCAGAAGAGAAATTGCATCAGAAAGAAATTTTCTTGAATGAATATTCCGCAAAGGCAGATCGTATTCATACCATTTTGCAAATGCTGAAAGCATACAGCTTGTTTGAAAAAGATGTGGAATATGTGGTGTTAGATGGACAGGTGAAAATTGTTGATGAACAAACAGGTCGTATTCTTGATGGCCGCCGTTACAGTGATGGTTTGCATCAGGCCATTGAAGCGAAAGAAAATGTACACATTGAAGCTGCTACACAAACCTATGCAACTATCACACTGCAGAACTACTTCCGTATGTATCACAAGCTTTGTGGTATGACGGGTACTGCCGAAACAGAAGCAGGCGAGTTCTGGGATATTTACAAATTAGATGTTGTAAAAATTCCTACCAACCTGAATATGATCCGTGATGACAGACAGGATCTTGTTTACAAAACCAAGCGTGAAAAATACAAAGCAGTAATTGAAGAAATTGAAATCATTCGTGCAGCCGGCCGCCCTGTACTGGTAGGTACAACTTCAGTTGAGGTGAGTGAATTGCTGAGCAAGATGCTGCAGGTAAAAAAGATTCCGCACAATGTATTGAACGCAAAGCAGCATGCCCGTGAAGCACAGGTTGTTGCTGAAGCTGGTTTGCCAAGTGCAGTAACCATTGCAACAAACATGGCCGGTCGTGGTACCGATATTAAACTTGGTGCTGGCGTAAAAGAAGCTGGTGGTTTGGCCATTCTTGGTACAGAACGTCATGATAGCCGTCGTGTCGATCGCCAATTGCGTGGTCGTGCAGGTCGCCAGGGCGACCCCGGTTCATCACAATTTTATGTATCGCTTGAAGATGATTTGATGCGTATGTTTGGTAGTGATCGTATTGCCGGTATGATGGATAAACTCGGTTACAAAGAAGGCGAAGTGATCCAGCATAGCATGATCACCAAATCAATTGAACGTGCACAAAAGAAAGTAGAAGAAAACAACTTT
This sequence comes from Lacibacter sp., assembly GCA_036675885.1. Lineage (GTDB taxonomy): Bacteria > Bacteroidota > Bacteroidia > Chitinophagales > Chitinophagaceae > Lacibacter. The sequence goes on from JAKFDY010000072.1 coordinate 8,707, forward strand.
GGTATACGTAAGCGTTTGCTGGAATATGATGACGTAATGAACAAACAGCGTGGTGCAGTTTACACACGTCGTAACCATGCATTGAGTGGCGAACGTTTAACGCTTGATACAGATAATGCATTTTATTCTGTTGCTGATGGATTGATCGCTTCGTTCAAAGAACAAAACGATCATGAAGGATTTAAGATGGCTTGTATCATCAGCTTCGGTATCGATACACAGATCACAGCAGAACAACTCGATAAAGCAGATAGCAATACATTGGCAGAAGCATTGTATGTGGAAGCAAAAACTGCTTACCTGCGCAAATGCGATGCGTTGAAGAAAGATGCATTACCGGTGTTCCAGAATATTAAAGCAACACAAGGCTCGCATATTGAAAACGTATTTGTTCCGTTCAGCGATGGCAAACGTGGTTTACAGGTGTTAACGCCAATGAACAAAACAATCGAATCACAGGGTGGCGAATTAGTAAGTGCCTTAGAACGTACTGCAACCCTCGCCTTTATTGATGAAGCATGGAAAGAACATTTGCGTGCAATGGATGATCTGCGTACTTCTGTACAGAATGCAACTTACGAACAGAAAGATCCGTTGGTGATCTATAAAGTGGAGGCGTATACCTTGTTTGAACAATTGAACAGTGAGATCAATAAGAATATCGTTTCTTTCCTTGCACATGCAGGTTTACCTGTTGAAGAAAACACAGCCGGACAAATTCGTGAAGGCCGTCAGCAGAAAACAGATATGAGCAAGATGCGTCAACGCAAAGAAGATATGGTAGCAGCAGGTGGCGGTTCTGAGCTGATGGAAACACCGGATTACTATGATCCTTCCGAGAATGTAAAACAGGAACCGATTATTGCGGGTCCAAAGATCGGACGTAACGATCCTTGTCCTTGCGGCAGCGGTAAGAAATACAAACAATGTCACGGCAAAGATTTATAAGAGAAAACCTCCTTCGGGAGGTTTTTTTGCTGATCGCTGTTTCCTTTTTTCTTCTCATAAAAAAAACATTTGCGCCATGAACATTGCTTCTTATATCGATCATACGATTCTAAAGCCAACAACCCTCATCAGTGATATTGAACAACTCTGCACCGAAGCAACCATGTACAATTTTGCAGCGGTTTGCGTGCCTCCTCCTTTTACACGTTTTGCAAAAGGTTTGGTTGGCGGTTCAAGTGTAAAAACAGCAACGGTCATAGGTTTTCCATTTGGTTATTCCGCCATTGAAGCAAAGGTGACTGAAACCCTATTGTCGATCGTTGATGGGGTTGATGAAATTGATATGGTGGCGAATATCTCAGCCATTAAAAACGGCGACTGGAACTTTGTAAAGCATGAAGGGGAAACCATCATCCCCATGGCACATAAAAAAGAAAAGCATATCAAGATCATTATTGAAAGCGGGGTTTTGACCGATGAAGAGATCATCCGTTGTTGTGAGATATATGCTGAACTTGGCGCAGATTTTGTAAAAACTTCCACTGGTTACGCAGAAAAAGGAGCTACATTGGAAGCCGTGCAACTGATGCGGAAGTATTTACCGTCTAACATCAGGATAAAGGCTTCAGGTGGTATCCGGAATTATGCTTTTGCCAAACAATTGATTGAAGCAGGAGCCGACAGGTTGGGTTGCAGTGCCAGCGTTGCCATCGTTAAAGAAAGTTTGAACCAGTAATATGAAAAAGACATTTCTTCTTTGTTTTCTTGTAAGCTTTGCATTTGTTGTTAATGCACAAATGGTTGTTGATACAGTTGGCAGCAATGTATATGTAATGAAGGACAGCCGGTTTGATCTGCTCGTGAAAAAGAAAGCAGAGATCAATAAAAAAGCAGCCGATGCCAAGAAACCAAACAAAGGTTATCGTATCCAGGTACTCAACACTACCGACCGTAACCAGGCACTGGCAACAAAATCAAAATTATTGACGCTTTATCCTGAACAGAAAACATACCTCATGTACCAGGCACCGTATTTCAAAATACGCATTGGCAACTTTGTTGAAAAAGCAGAAGCCGATGATCTGAAAAAAGAACTGGCCCGCATGTTTCCTACCGGTGTGTTTGTGATCCCCAGCGATATTGAATACAAAGCCCCTCCTGAAAAGGAAGAAAATATCAAATAGCAACACGCCTCGTCATACGCCCTCGCCGGACGGAATACATCCTTGTATGCTCACCGAAAGGAGACTTTACACTAATAAATATGATAGACAGTCATCCTTCGGATGAACAGTCATCAATAAAGCCTGCAACGTTGCAGGTTTTTGTACTTTTGCGCATCTATGTTAAAAGATCAGATACAAGCCCTCGCCAAACAGTACAAAGAAGAGTTTATTGCAGTACGTCATCACTTACATGCAAACCCCGAACTCAGCTATAAAGAATTTGAAACATCAAAGTTTGTACAATCAAAACTCAAAGAGTTTGATATTCCGTTTACGGTAATGGCTGAAACAGGCGTGGTTGGTTTGATCAAAGGGGAAAATCCTTCTTCAAAAATCATTGCACTCCGTGCTGATATGGACGCATTACCGATACTGGAAGAAAATGATGTTCCGTATAAATCGAAAGTAGATGGTGTGATGCATGCATGCGGACATGATGTGCATACAACCTGTTTGCTTGGAGCCGCAAAAATTCTCAATGAATTAAAAGATAAATGGGAAGGAACAGTAAAGCTGATCTTTCAACCGGGTGAAGAGAAAAATCCAGGTGGTGCCAGTATCATGATCAAAGAAGGTGTGTTGGAGAATCCAAAGCCGCAATGCATTTTTGGTTTACATGTGCATCCGGGTTTGCAGTTAGGTCAGTTAAGTTTTCGTGGCGGCAAAGTAATGGCGAGTGCTGATGAATTATATATGACCGTGAAAGGAAAAGGCGGACATGCAGCAGCTCCACATTTAGCAATTGATCCTATTTTAATTGCATCACACCTGGTGCTGAGTCTGCAACAGATCATCAGCCGTAACCGTAATCCGCATAATCCATCTGTATTATCGATCACTGCTTTTAATGCTGGCACAACCACCAATGTTATTCCCAATGAAGTAAAGATCATGGGTACTTTCCGTGCAATGGATGAAGCATGGCGTTTTGAAGCACATGAACTTATTCGTCGCAATGCGACACAACTGGTGCAAAGTATGGGTGGCGAACTCGATCTGCATATTGATGTAGGTTATCCAACAGTTTATAATAACGAAGCACTTAATGAAAAAGCAAAATCAAAAGCAGCTGAATTACTGGAAGCAGCACATGTTGAAGAAACAGAGTTGCGGATGGGTGCAGAAGATTTTGGTTATTACTCACAGGTAATACCCGGTTGCTTCTTTCGACTTGGTGTAATGAATAAAGAAAAAGGAATTACAAGTGGTGTGCACACACCAACCTTTAATATTGATGAAAATGCAATTGAAACAGGTATGGCCATGATGGCGTGGTTGGGAAGTACAGTAGAACCATAATGTTTTTTGCATCTTTGCTCCTCTGCGCACTTTGCATGATTTTTTTTGTTTCAAATATTCTTTCGGCACCAGGAAATTTTTAGTCTCTGTTTAACTTCTGCTAATCCCATTCACATCTTACTTTAAAGGTAAAGTTGAGCATTGCAGATGCATTTCCGTTCTTCAAAAATTGCATTACATTTAATCAACATTAAAACACTTAGCTATGCCAATACGTATGACGGATGATCCCCAGGATCAACAAAGTAATGATAGTGGCGGTGGTGGAAATTTTCCAGGTGGCGGCGGCGGAAGAGGTGGGGGTGGTTTACTCAGTCTTTTGCCTTTGCTCCTGAGTTTATTTGGAAGAGGCGGTGGCGGTAAAGGAAAAGGATTGTTACTGCTTGTGGCCGTTGGCGTAGGTGCTTATTTTTTATTAGGCCGTGGTGGTTGCAACGTGAATGATATCGCCGCCAACCTTGCAACAGGTGGTTTTTTAGACCCTCAGCAATTTGAAAAAGCAGAGATCTACGAACCGTTAGCTGATGATGACACAAAAAATCCCTTGCCTGAATCTGCCAACCTGCAACGTTTTTGTCCAACACCACAAAACCAGGGTTCGCAGGGAAGTTGTGTTGCCTGGAGCAGTGCATTTGCAGCGCATACAATCTTAGAATCGTCCCGAACTGGTAAACAACCAAACGAAGTGATGTTCTCTCCTTCGTTCATGTATAATCAAATTGGGTTGGAAGGTTGCCAGGGTTCTTACATTATCCGTGCAATGGAGTTTATGACCAAACGTGGCGATGTGCCTTACGATCAGTTTCCATATAATGATCAGGATTGCCAAAGTCAACCCGGCAATCAATTACAACAGGAAGCTGCACAACATCGCATGCGTGGTTTTAACCGTTTGAGTTTAGGCGATCGTAATGATGCAGTTGATCTTCGTGCCATTAAAGAAAATTTATCGCAAGGTGCGCCTGTTGTAATTGGTATGATGGTAGGACAAAGTTTTATGCAACCGATGATGGGACAGGATGTGTGGATTCCTGCGAGTGGCGATAGAAGTATGATGGGCTTTGGCGGTCATGCCATGTGTGTGGTTGGGTATGATGATAAAAAATATGGCGGTTCATTTTTGATCATGAATAGTTGGGGGAAGGAATGGGGCACCAATGGTTTTGGCTGGGTTCGTTATGGCGATTTTCAAACCTATGTACGTGAAGCTTATGGTGTAAATCCAATGCATGCCGGTAATGAAAATGTGCAGCAGTTTGCATGTGAAGTAGGATTGGTTAATGTTCAATATGATGGTAAGAAAACAGTGGCTGGCGATTATATTGCGTTACATAATATAGGCGGTAATCGATTTGAAACAACAGCACCTGTTCGCCCCGGTGATAAATTTAAAATGGAGTTGAAGAATACAACTGAATGTTATGTGTATGTATTCGGTAAAGAAGTAGATGGTACGAGCTATACGTTGTTTCCTTACCCAAGAACGGATGATCCAACCAAAACAAAATATTCTCCCTTCTGTGGTATTACCGGTGTACGTTTATTTCCAAAAGATAAAAGCATGACACCTGATAGTATTGGCGTTGGTGGCAGAGATGTAATTGCTGTAGTAGTAAGTAAAAAAGAATTGGATTGGTATAAATTGAATCAACAGATCAGTGCCGATCCTTCAAGTGATTTTGGCAGCAGGTTGTACCGTGCATTAAGTTCATCACTTATTCGTAATGTGCGTTATTCATCAACAGCAAATGGTACCATGCGTTTTGATGTAACGGGAGATGCCAATAATGTAGTAGCTTGTATTGTTGAAGTAACAAAATAAAATTTGGTAAGCGATCAGCTTCGTCATCATGAAAGAATCTGCCACACAGTTCATCAGGCAAATCACACATCCAATTAAAGGGAAATTGTTTCTGTTGCTGAAACTTCCTTCCGCTTTTTTTAGTGGGGTAAGAATTCAATCTGTTACGGAAGAACGTTGTGTGGTAACGGTGCCGTACAAGTGGTTTTCACAAAATCCATTTCGCTCAACTTATTTCGCCTGTTTGGCAATGGCTGCAGAAATGACAACAGGTGTGTTGGGGTTGATGCAGATCACCGGAAGAAAACCTGCAGTGTCAATGCTGGTAGTAAATATTGAAGGAAACTTTTTTAAGAAAGCAACCGGTGTTACAAATTTTGTTTGCGAAGATGGAAAACAGATGGAGCAATTGGTTGATGAAGCTATTGCAACAGGTGAAGCAAAAAGTATTAAAGCAAAATCAATCGGTCGTAACAAAGCTGGTGAGATTGTTGCAGAGTTCTATATTACATGGTCGTTTAAAACAAAGAGTTAAAAACTTAAAAAAAATCTCTATGAAGGGCGGAGTGCTTAAGTTCCCCCTTCAGGGGGCGGAGGGGGTTTATGAAACTTTCATTTCACGGAGCTGCACGTTGTGTTACAGGCAGCAAACATATACTCACAGTAAACGGTAAACGATTATTGCTCGATTGTGGTTTGTTTCAAGGGATGGGAAAAGATACGGATGCTATGAACAGGCATTGGGGCTTTGATCCTGCAGAAATTGATTACATGATCCTGAGTCATGCACATATTGATCATAGTGGTTTGATCCCGAAGTTGTGTAAGGATGGATACAAAGGCGATATTCATTGCACAGATGCTACGGCAACGCTTACTGCGGTGTTGTTGGAAGATAGTGCAGAGATACAGGAAGATGAAGTGAAGTATGAGAACAAACGCCGTGCAGCAACCAATATGCCTTACCTGCAACCGTTATATACCATAGAAGATGCAAAGGCATCGCTTGATCGCTTTGCTCAGCACGAGTATAATACCTGGTTTAAGGTTGCCGACGGCATTGAAGCAATGTTTACCGATGCCGGACATATCATTGGTAGTGCCTGTGTTCACTTAAAGGTTACTGAAAATGGCAGAACAAAACGCATTACGTTTTCGGGTGATATAGGCCGTTACCGTGATGTGATCTTAAAATCACCGCAGGAATTTCCGCAGGCAGATGTCATCATCATGGAATCAACGTATGGTAACAGTTTGCACGATAATGCTATATCAACTCCCGATCAGCTATTACAATGGATTGAAAAAGCATGCTTGCAAAAGAAGGGTAAACTGATTGTTCCTGCATTTAGTGTGGGCCGCACACAGGAACTGTTATACGATCTTAATCAACTGGAGCTGGAACGCCGCTTACCGGAGCTGGAGTATTTTGTAGATAGTCCGTTGAGTATGGAAGCAACACAGATCGTTAAAAGTTACCCGGAGTATTTCAATAAACGTATTCAAAAAGTATT
>JAKFDY010000073.1:0-16435 GCA_036675885.1 Lacibacter sp.
GCCAGCTTCCTTCAGATTCCACTTCACAGTGGACACCCTTGCTCTTGGCTAATGATACGTACTGCAACGCTCATTCGGGACTTACACCCTATAGCTGATATGCATGCCTGACACACAAACAAAGAGTCGCATTACTGCGACTCTTTTTTCATTAAACCTTATCATCATTAACCTATTTTAACCGATGTCATCGTTAATGATCCACCCACGGCTTTGTCATTAAAAAATGAAACATCTTCTTTACTGTTTTGTAAACCCAATGTGTACAACAAAGGCAGGTAATGTTCTGGCGTTGGAATTGAAAGCTGTGCTTCTTTTCCCAATAATGAATAATTGATCAGTTTGTCATGTGTTTTACTTCCGATCAAATCTTTAAATGTCTTGTTCATTTGCAATGCCCAATCATAACCATATTCAGGAGCATCTAATTTATCCCATGCCACCATCCGTAAGTTGTGTACCATGTTACCACTGCCAATGATCAAATTTCCTTTCTTGCGTAAACTGTATAATTCTTTTGCAAGATCATAATGATACTGTGGTGCTTTGGTGTAATCAATACTCAACTGCAACACAGGGATATCAGCTTTGGGATACATCTGACGGATGATGGTCCATGCACCATGATCTAACCCCCAATCATGACTTAACCCAACATCAGCAGAATGAATCAATGCTTTTGTTTCATTTGCTAATGAAACCGAACCCGGCGCAGGGTACTGCACATCAAACAATGCTTTCGGGAAACCACCAAAGTCGTGGATAGTTTCAGGAAAATCCATTGCTGTAATATGCGTGCCTTTTGTAAACCAATGTGCCGATACCACCAACACCGCCTTGGGTGTTGGAATTTCAGTAGCCATCTTTGCCCATCGTCTGCTGAATTCATTATCCTCAATTCCATTCATGGGTGAACCATGACCAATAAATAATACCGGCATCAATTGGTCTTCTTCCTTCAGATCATCTGTAAAGCGATTGAACGCTGCCAAGCCTGTCATACCTGCTGCTCCTGTTAATACTGTTGTTATAAATTGTTTCCGTTGCATGAACGATTGCTTAATTAATAGGCAACTGTAAAACGTTGTTGAATATGTTTCTTCTGCTCAACTTCATCCGCAATGGCAATAGCCATGTCTTCTACTGAAATAACACTTCTGTTGTTTTCATCAAACACAGGTGTATCAACTCCTTTTCTGTATTTTCCTGTGCGTATTCCGGATGTACCATGGTGCATTTCCAATGCAGGACTGAGATGCGTCCACTTTAATTCTTTCTCTTCTTTGATTACATTCAGGTAATCTCTTGCTGCCAATGCACCCGGTTTCCACTCTGCAGGGAACTGTGGCAGATCAACAAACTGCTCACCCGTTGCTGTATGCAAACTGCCTCCTCCACCAACTACAAACAAATGTTGCACACCTGCTTTCTTCACTGCCGATTGAATACGCTTTGATCCTTCCAGGAAATCATTGTACAGGTTTGGATTTGTCCATCCTGCATTGTAAGAGCTGATCACAGTATCATGACCCTCTACTATATTGATCAATTCTTCTTCATTATTAACATCTGCTTTTACCGCCGTTACATTTTCTGCTGAAGGAATTTTTTCTGTATTGCGTGCAATAGCTGTTATCTGATGCCCTCTATGCTTTAATTCATTTACGATTGCCGAGCCAACAAAACCTGTTGCGCCTATTACTGCTATTTTCATATTTCGTTTATTTAGTTGTTTAGTTATCTGTTTGTCCACGCAAGTGAAGATTGTTTGCGTTGCAGCAAATAATCAATTGAATATTTACCGCTGCCGGTAATGAAGAGTATTACATACAAGATGAGATATTGAATACCCGGTTCTTGTTTCGCAAACGGATCAGCAGAGTGGATATACAATACTGCTACGAGCATGGTGATGATCAACGGTATTACGGCCAGTCTTGTACCTAATCCCAACAGAATAAATACCGAGCAAACCACTTCTGCGAATACAGTTAATACCAAAGATATTTCAGAGCTCATACCAAGTACAGCAGGGAAATGAGATGTGTTGCCTGAGAACAACATTCCCAGTTTTGGTAAACCATGCGACAGCATTAATGCCGCTGCTGTAATACGGGTGATGAATATCGCCAGGTCAATTCCTTTCTGGCTGAAGTTGATACTTACTAATTGTTTCATGTTTAGTGTTTAGTGTTTAGATTGTCTATTGTGCAAATTCACCATCTGCTTTAATGATCACTTCATCGCTGATCATTGGTGCAGGGAAACCATTACCTAATGCAAAGTCTGAACGCTTTATAGTGCCGGACAATTGAAAACCTGCCGTTGGTTTTTTGCTCATCGGGTTTTCAATTACGCCTCTGTACAGCAGGTCTAATACAACCGGTTTTGTAATACCTTTTAATGTAAGATCACCGCTGAGTTTGTATTTGTTCTTGCCAACATTTTTAATACCTGTGCTCTTAAATGTTATTTCAGGATACTTCGCTGCATCAAAAAAATCAGCGCTTTTGAGATGGTTATCTCTCATTTCAACACGTGTATCAATTGATGCTGTTTTTGCAGAGAGTGTAAATGAAGCATCACTGAAATCCGGTTTTGATGATTGTACTTCCACATCAAAATCATTGAACGTACCTGACACATCCGAAACACCTAAGTGTGTAACTGTAAATGCAAGTTGAGAATGCGCCTTGTCATTTTTCCACACTGCAACAGTTGTAAATGCAGTTGCTAAAAAGTATACCGAAAGAATAATTGCTGCCTTTTTCATGTTTGTTGTTTATTATTTATTGTTTAGTGTTTATTGACATTTTCAAATACCGATATAGACATTGGATTCTGTCTTTTGGACATTGGCTTCTGCTTTCTTATTGATGCAGTATCTTCCAGCCTGCAAGCCAGTTATAATTATATTTCATAGTCAGCTGTATCAGCAATAACTGCATTGCTTCCAGTGTGCGGCTTACCGATAGTTTACCTGCGATGATGGGATTGAAACCGGTGGTCTTCACCAATTCTGCTGTTGTTTCCAAAGCAGCATCGTTGTTACCGGCAATAAATGCATCAGCTTGTTTGCCATCAATAACTGTTTGCGAAAAATTTGCAGCATAAGTAGTATTAAAGGCCTGCACCACTTTTGCATGTGGCAACAATGCCTGCAATTCTTCAGCTGCACTCGTATCAGATTTTGTAACAAGTGCATCATATGTTGCATTAAGTGGATTGGCAATACTGATAACTATTTTTTGATTGGCTACCTGCCTGATTGAATCAGCAATTTCTGCCTGTGCCTCATAAGGGGTAGCCAGTATAATTATATCAGCCTCCCAGCTTGCATGCATGGGGCAAGTCATACCGTCAATATCTGCTAACGGATATTCACTTACAATCGCTGCCTTTAACGCTTCCACTTTGTCAAGCTCTTTGCTGAACAGCAATAACCTGTCGTTACCTTTTGCAAGTGACTTTGCAATAGCAGAGCCCATGTTACCGGAAGCTCCTATTATTGCGATTGTTCTTTTTGTTTGCATATCAATGAATTTGATAATGCAAAACTACCTTGAGCAACAGGCTTGCTCCAATGACATGTGATAAGAAAAGGCATTGACATCTGGTAAGAAAAATCTTGACATATGTCAAGAGAAATCAACGGGAGGCCATCTGCTTGCGAATGCGACTGAGTGTTTCGGGAGTGATGCCTAAGTAAGAAGCGATCAAATGTTGTGGCACACGATTTACAATCGTGGAGTATTGATCAACAAGATGCGAATATTTTTCTTCAGCTGTAAGACCAATCGTGCCTTCCAGTCGTTGCTGCAATGCCACATAAGCATTCTGGTATAATATGCGGACATACGTCTCATACTGGCGAACATTCTTTAACAGGTAATCGTGTTGTTCATGATCAAGCAACAACAGTTCACACTCTTCCAATGCCTCGATATTCAGTTTCGATTCTTCCCTTGTAAAAAAACTATACAAATCTGAAATCCAAAATCCTTCAAAAGCAAACTGCATCACCCGTTGTCCGCCTTTTGCATCGGTAGTGTAAGAATATAAAGCACCCTTCTCAACAAAAGCCATACGGTTGCACACATCACCTTCCTGTAACAGGAATTGTTTGCGGCGCAACTTCTTTGGCGTAAAATATGTTTTACACAAATTCAGATCTTCTTCTGAAGAGGGTACTTTTTCCTGTATGCTTTTTATGAGAAGTTCAAACATGATCACTCAATTTGAGTTTTCAAATGTACGGCTTTGTACTGTGAGTGTTAAGAAAGAGTAAACCCGCAAACTATAAATGACTGTTATTTTACGATGCAGCTTTTAAACAGTTTTGCTAATGGAAGTTAGGAGCATAACTCCTTTATATTATCTTTATTTGCAGATCAGTTTTAATAAGCCTTACAAAGAACCATTGCACAGCAATCAATATAATACATGGAAATCGTCATCATTACTATCACCGCATTCCTGGTTGCCATCCTTACTTTTTTTTCAGGCTTTGGTTTAGGCACAATCCTTACACCTGTTTTTATGTTATTCTTCCCGGTTGAACTGGCTATAGCGTTAACGGGTATTGTTCATTTCTGTAACAACTTATTCAAACTTTTCTTGGTTGGCGCAAAAGCAGATAAAAATGTATTACTTCGGTTTGGGATACCCGCAGTTATTGCAGCGTTTGCTGGTGCATGGCTTTTATTACAAATAACTGATCTGCAACCATTGTTTAGTTATAGCATTGGCAGTAAAACCATCGATGTATTCCCGGTAAAATTTATTGTTTCTGTTTTGCTGCTCATCTTTGCCATTATAGAACTGCTGCCTTATTTCAAACATCTTCAGTTCAATAAAAATAAATTGCCGATCGGCGGAATTCTTAGCGGCTTCTTTGGCGGACTATCCGGTAACCAGGGAGCATTACGGAGTGCCTTCCTCATCAAAGCCGGCTTATCAAAAGAAACGTTTATTGGTACAGCAGTAGTTGTATCAACTTTTGTTGATTTCACAAGACTGTCGGTTTATGCAAGTCGCTTTAGCAAAATGGGGATAGAAGAAAATATGCTGTTGATCGTTTGTGCAGTGGCAGGTGGCATCACCGGTTCTTATATTGGATTGAAATTGCTGAAGAAAGTAACGCTTACATTTATTCAAAAATTGGTGGCTGTTTTGCTGATCGTTCTTTCAATTGCGTTGGGTGCTGGATTTATTTAATTCAATCATGTTCTCTCCCAACAATCTTTCCATTGCGCCAGTTGTTATTCAATTCTTCAAATTCTTTCAACTCTTCTGTAGTAAATTCTTTGTAGCTGAGTTTTTTCAAATCGGGCTGACCTGCATTTACCCATGCCGTGTACCAAAAACTTGCAACTGCAAAAATACTTTGGCGCATACGGCGTTCAATCATCCAGTTCAACTTACTATTATAAGCAGTGGTGAAAGCTGTTGAATAAGTTCTTATCGTTATACCATTCCTGTTTTCGAACGAATATTTCTGATCAGAAGGGAAATTTTGTGTGAGTTCTTTTTCATAACGCAACACAGTAGCAGCAGCTGCAGCACTTTCCAATACTCTTGCCCAAATAAACTGCCCGGGGTTTTTAATATGCTCCGCTTTATCTATCCAGAAATCAAATTCTTTATCGGCTAATAACTCAGGCACACGACTTTCCCAAAAACCATGAATACCATTTTGATTGGTGAATTGTCCATTGTGATTATGCGAAGCATGCAACGGCACATGTGCATCGGCAATGTAATGACCTATCTCTGCACTCAGCTTTAAAATTTTCGCCTGGTTCTTTTCTTTAAATGCAGCGGTTAAACGCCAAAGCATTGTTTGCACCCACCACGGTACAATACCATACGCATTGACAGTATCTGCACTGAATTTAGTAACTGCACTATCATAGTGATGTGGCAGTTCAGAATAAGGATAAGTACCATAATGATCAATATCGATATAATGGCGTGGCCCTTCTTCGGGAATTGCATAGCGACGTTTATCCGGATCAACGGAATGTTCTGTAAGAAAATCAATATGTGTTTTGTAAAATCCGATCATATCGGGTGGCAACAAAAACACCGCCAGGTAATTGATCTTACGATGACCATAAAATCCCCAGCAGAAACATTGTTCTGAAATCAGTAACAAAACAACAATGAATAAAGTTTTTTTCATAAACCTTACTTCCTGATCTTCTTCTCTTGTTTCAATATTTCCTGATCTATCTCTTCATCCATTTTTGTAACACCGCCACTGATGGCAAACTTCATAGCTTCTGTACCGGTTAAATGGCCTTCCAGCGATTTAATTCTGCTGGCAGGTATAAGATAAACATTACCTGCAATGGAATAACTCATGGGCACATACACGGCAACATAATCTTTCAATCCAAAGTCTTCCGTATCTTCTCTTGTGAGAAAGCCTACACGCCACACATCATTATCATCTATGTTGGCCAGTACCGGTCGGTTGAACTTTTTTTTCTCTCCGGCAAATGCTTCAAAGAAATCTTTCACCGTGGTATAAATAAATTTAATACCGGGTACTTTCTCCAACCAGTGATCAAATAAATTAAAGATCCTGCTCTGAATAAAAAAAGTACTCATGTAACCAACAAAGCAAATTGCTCCTATAATAATAAGGAAGCCCAAACCAAAATTGCGGACAATTACTTTTCCTTCATCATCAGTAAAAGTAAAAATGGGTATCAGTTCGTCTATACTGGTCACGATCCAAAACAACGCATAGCCGGTAACCACAATTGGTGCTAACACCAGTAAGCCTTGCAAAAAGTATTGGAGTAATCGTTTGTAATTAAATGTTTTAAACATGTTGTTGCATTTACCTGTTCAAAAATACAGCTTTCGGTTTCGGTGCTGCTGTATTAATTTTTTGTGACGAATGGTAAAAAAATAGGATGGAAACTTTGGCAACGAATAAAGTTTCCATAGTTTTGCCCTCCCAATGGCTATCGGGATTGTGAATATGGAGACAAAAGAAAGAATACAAAAAAAGGCGCATGAGTTGTTTTTGCGATACGGCATCCGCTCTGTTTCAATGGACGACATTGCTGCACAGCTGGGCATGAGCAAAAAAACCATTTACCAGTTCTTTTCAGAGAAAGATGAACTGGTTACTGCTGTGATGGATGAAGAAATTACTTTCACACAGCACAAATGCGAACTGTGCCAGGTAGATGCACGCAATGCTGTTGATGAAATATTTCTGACACTGGAACGTGTGTTGGAACAGCTCTCGAACCTGAACCCGATGGTGTTGTACGATGCAGAAAAATTCCATCCAAAGGCTTTTGAAAAATTCAGGAAGATGAAAGAGGAGTTTTTACTGGAAGTGGTGGCCCATAACATACGCCGTGGAATTGAAGAAGAGCTCTACCGTGATACCATTAATGTTGATATGATGAGCCGCTACCGTGTGGAAACAATGATGGTGCCTTTTGCCATGGCTGCAGCAGCACCAGGCAAATACAACCTGGTAGATGTATCAAGAGAAACAATTGAACACTTTGTGTTTGGTTTGGCTACACTAAAAGGACACAAATTGATCATGAAATATAAAGAAGAACAACAAAAGAGAAAAAGTAAACCTTAACATCCATACTAATGCAGGGATAATGAAACAGGTTCAGTTTTTCATTTCCAATGCGGATAGCGGACAATCACTAACTAAAGACAAGCGATGAAAAAAACAACAAGAAACAAGTGGCTCGTGTTTGCACTGCTGCTGGGTTTCCAATCAACACAAGCGCAAACAGAATACAGGTTAAACGTAAAAGAAGCAGTAAGTCTTGCATTGAACAATGTTGCGGATATTAAAAACCTCCGCATCGATTCACTTAAGCAGGAAGCACAAAACAAAGAGATTGTAGGTTCAGCATTACCACAGGTAAGCGGCAGTGCACAGGTGGCGCATTATTTAACACTGCCAAAGATCCTGTTTCCAAGTGCAGGCCGCACCGACATTTACAACGTATTAAACGAAGAAGGTATAAAAGACGGGCAGGGTAACGCCATCGAGAAAAAGGAGGAGTTTACCGTGCAGGAATTCAGCTTTGTACAGCCATGGAGTGTTACAGCCGGAGTAAGTTTAAATCAGCTGCTGTTTCAACCGGATGTTTTTGTTGGCCTCATTGCCCGCAAAACTTCCATTGAGTATGCAAAAGAAAACATCAAGGTGCAGGAAGAAAAAACACGTGAGCAGGTACAGAAAGCTTACTACCAGGTATTAATTGCAGAACAACAATTGGGAGTACTGCAACAGAGCCTGCAACGTTTCCAAAAATTGCTGAGCGACCAGGAACAATTGTTTAAGAATGGTTTTATTGAAAAACTGGATATCGATAAAACAACTGTAAGCTATAACAATACCAAATCGAGCGAAACACAATTAAAAAATGTGATCGAGTTAGGCTATGCTGCATTAAAATTCAGCATGGGTCTTAACCAAAGCGATAAAATTGTACTCACCGAGAAACTTACCACACAAACTGTAAAAGAAAACATACTTGATGATGGAAGTTTCAATTACAACAACCGCAGTGAGGTTCGTTTATTAAATACAGTACAGAAATTACAGCAGCTTGATGTAAGACGTCAGAAACTTGGCTATGCACCAACATTGGCTTTCTTCTACCAGTTTCAGCAACAAGGTCAGTTAAATAAAAATTTCTCTTCATTTACCGGTCAAAACTGGTTTTGGTTCAACTCTAATCTTATTGGATTGAACTTAACTGTTCCCATCTTCGATGGCCTTCAACGTAAGCACAAAATTCACCAGGCACAGTATACACTTGAAAAGACTGTGAATACAATGGAGAATGTGAAGCGGGCAATTGATCTTGAAAAAACATCTTCACAGATCAACCTGCGTAATGCCATTATTAATATGGATGCACAGCAGAAAAATCTTGAACTGGCTGAACGTGTTTACAATACCACTAAGAAAAAATATGAACAAGGTGTAGGCAGCAGCTTTGAAGTATTGCAGTCCGATACGGAGTTTCAACGTGCACAGGGCAACTATTTTGATGCCTTGTATAACGCAGTGGTAGCAAGAATCAGTTATTTCAAAGCCATTGGACAATTAAACTAATCATCACCATTACTATATAAACAACAAATTATGAAACGGATTTTTCAATACACAATCATTGCAGGGTTTGCATTGTTGCTTGTGGCCTGTGGCAATTCAGTTAAAGAGAAAAAAGGATCACTGGGCGATAAAAAAGCGCAACTGGAAAAACTGAAAACAGAACAGGTTACGCTTGCAACCAAGATTAAAACACTGGAAGAAGAAATTGCAAAGCTTGATACTGCCGCTGGTAAAAGCGACAAAGCCAAACTGATTGCTGTTACACCGGTTGTAACAGAAGATTTCTCTCACTACATTGATCTGCAGGGAAAAATTGATGCCGATAATATTTCTTACATCGCACCACCAAACGGACAAGGCGGTATTGTAACTGATCTTTATATTAAAGAAGGACAGTTTGTAAAAAAAGGTCAGCTTATTCTGAAGATGGATGATAAAGTGTTACGTCAGCAGATCAGGATCACCGAAACGCAACTGGCACTGGCGAAAGATCTTTATCAGCGTCAGAAAAATCTCTGGGATCAAAACATTGGCAGTGAAGTGCAATTGATCTCTGCAAAATCAAATGTGGAAGCACTGGAACGCCAGATTGCAACGATCAATGAGCAGATCAAACTTTATACAGTTTACTCTCCGGCAGCCGGTATTGCCGATGTTGTTGCAGTGAAAGTGGGTGAATTCTTTTCGGGCATGATGGGTGTTTCACCACAGATACGCATTGTAAATAACAGCACGTTGAAAGCTGTTATAGAAGTTCCTGAAAACTATATGTCACGTGTGCGTGTAGGAAGTCAGGTTATTGTTACACTGCCCGATATGAACAAAACGTTTAACTCTACGGTGAAACTTTCATCGCAAACCATTAACCCAAGCACAAGAACATTCACCATTGAAGCAAGTATTCCCGGTGGTGGTGTTCGTCCAAATTCAATTGCTGCAGTACGTATTAAAGATTATGATGCACCAAATGCATTGGTGATTCCTGTTAATCTCATTCAAACAGATGATAAAGGAAAGTATGTGTATGTGGTGGAGAAAGACAGCAAAGGACGCAGTATTGCTGTTAAAAAAACAGTTGTTGTTGGTGAATCTTATGGCGACAAGATCGAGATCAAAGCAGGTTTACAAACAGGTATGCAGCTGATTTCTGAAGGTTACCAAACTGTTTACGATAAACAGGTTGTAACAATTGGATAAACCCCAGCGGCCCCATCCGACTTCCCCGAAGGGGAAGCCATCAAGGCACATGGCTTGCTTATCAAAGATTAAAATGAAATGCAGCTAATCTGATTGAAAATTATAAGTTGAAATGCTTAGCTGTTACAGACGACAAATTAAATAAAGCCTGGCCTTCCTCTCTACCGGAGAGGGAACGAGGGAGAGGCCACAACTAACAAATCTTATTATATGCAATCAAATCTCATAGAAGGGCTCAGCAAAAAGTTCAAGGAATTTAAACCTACGAGCTGGAGTGTTGATAATCGCACGGCCATCTATATCATCACCATATTAATTACAGCGTATGGACTTTACAAGTTCAATACGCTGCCCAAAGAACAGTTTCCTGATATTGTGGTGCCTACCATTTCAGTAGCCACCATTTATGTAGGTAATTCACCTGCAGATATTGAGAACCTGGTAACAAGGCCAATTGAAAAACAACTGAAAAGCATCAGTGGCGCAAGGGTCATTAAAGTACAATCATCATCACAACAGGATTTTTCATTGATCGTGGTGGAGTTTGATACCGATGTAAAAGTTGATCTCGCCAAACAAAAAGTAAAAGATGCAGTTGATAAAGCAAGAACAGATCTGCCGCAGGATCTTACTTCAGAACCGGATGTTCAGGAATTCGCTTTCAGTGAAATGCCCATCATGTTCGTAAACATCAGTGGTGATTTTGATCCTGTTAAACTGAAACAGTATGCAGATAAAATGCAGGATCGTTTTGAAGAACTGAAAGAAATTACAAGAGCTGATATTGTTGGTGCACCAGAGCGTGAAATACAAGTGAATGTTGATCCGTACCGCATGGCAAGTTCAAGGATCACGTTCAGTGATATTGAAACTGCCATTGCACGTGAGAACAATGATATTACAGGTGGCCAGGTTGAGATCGGCACTATGAAACGTACTGTGCGTGTTCGTGGACAGTTCAACAGTGCGTTTGATATCAACAACATTATCGTAAAAGGTGTAAGCGGTGCTCCCGTTTACCTGAAAGATATTGCTACCATTAAAGACACGGTAAAAGAGAATGAAAGCTTTGCCCGTTTGGATGGCAAGAATGTTATTACACTCAACATTGTAAAACGCAGTGGAGAAAACCTCATTAATGCAGCTGATAATGTGAAAGCAACAGTTGCTGATATGCAGGCAAACGATCTGTTGCCAAAAGATCTGAAAGTAACTATCACCGGTGATCAGAGTAAGCAAACAAAAACATCGTTCAATGAATTGGTCAACACAATCGTAATTGGTTTCATACTTGTGTTAATCATCCTCATGTTTTTTATGGGTGTAACCAATGCCTTCTTTGTGGCGTTGAGTGTACCGCTGAGTGTGTTTGTTGCCTTCCTCTTTTTACCATTAGCTGATTACATTGTTGGTACAGGTGTTACGCTCAATTTCATTGTATTGTTTGCGTTGTTATTTGGCCTGGGTATTATTGTGGATGATGCCATTGTGGTAATTGAAAATACGCATCGTATCTATCATAACGGAAAAGTGCCGATCATACGGAGTGCAAAAGAAGCGGCGGGTGAAGTGTTTATTCCTGTATTGGCAGGTACGGCCACAACACTTGCACCTTTCTTCCCGCTGTTGTTCTGGAAAGGGATCATTGGTAAGTTCATGATCTATTTACCAACGATGTTGATCCTAACATTGGCTGCATCATTGATCGTTGCGTTTATCATGAACCCTGTTTTTGCTGTAAGCTTTATGAAGCCTGAGGGCCGTGCTTATGATGATAAGAAAAGCAACATCTTCCGCAAATGGTATTGGTGGGCATTCATCATTATTGGTATCATCAATCATGCAATGAGTAATCATGGTACAGGTAACTTCCTGTTCTTTATGGCACTGGCAAATGTACTTAACCGTTATTTATTGCGTGATGCTATTTATTTCTTCCAGGAAAGAGCATTACCAAAATTGATGAACAGCTACGAAACATTGTTGCGTTGGGTATTGAAAGGATGGAGACCGGTATGGATGCTTGTTTCATTATTCTTACTGTTCCCGATTGCCATAGCATTGTTGGTTGCACGTGGTAACTCTTCAACATTCTTCCCAAGTGGTGATCCAAACTTCATCTATGTATATCTGAAGATGCCTGTAGGTAGTGATGTGAAGTACACCGATTCAATCACAAGCTTACTTGAAAAGAAAGTATATAAGATACTGGAAAAAGAAAAGCCGGGTGAAGAAGGTTCAATTGTTGAAAGTATTATTACAAATGTGGCAGTGAGTGCAAACAACCCTCGTGATAACAACCGTAGTACACAGCCAAACCTTGGCCGTATACAGGTATCGTTTGTTGAGTATGAAAAACGTCATGGCAAATCAACCAAAGTATATATTGATGAAATACGCAGAACAATCAAAGGCATTCCCGGTGCTGCCATTAGTGTAGAACAGGAAGATGGCGGACCGCCCACTGATCCTCCGGTGAACATTGAAGTGGTAGGTGATAACTTCAACAACATTGCGAAAGTTGCAACAGAGTTATTCAACTATCTCGATACAAACCGTGTTGATGGAATTGACAACCTGCAGATGGATGTTGATCTCAACAATCCTGAAATTACAGTTAGTGTTGACCGTGAAAGAGCATTGATAGAAGGTGTGAGTACCGCACAGGTTGGTATGGAATTACGTACTGCATTGTTTGGTAAAGAAGTAAGCAAGCTGAAAGATGGTGAAGATGAATACAAGATCCAGCTTCGCTACAGTGAAATGCAACGTAACAACATCATTGACCTGATGAATATGAAGATCACCTTCCGTGATTTCAATACAGGACAGATCAAACAGGTACCTATTAATGCCGTTGCTAAATTTGATTACACAAGCACCAGTGGTGGTGTAAAACGGAAGAACCTGAAACGTACCATTCAGTTGCAATCAAATATTGCTGATCCTACACAAGGCGCTGCAATCAATGCTGCACTGAAAACAAAGATCGACGACTTTAAAAACAAAGTGCGTATTCCGGAAGATGTAACTATTCGTCAAAGCGGACAAAGCGAACAGGAAGCAGAAACAAATGCATTCCTTGGCACCGCTCTTGTTATTGCAATTGGTTTGATCTTCCTTATACTGGTATTACAGTTTAACAGTTTAAGTAAACCGTTTATTGTAGTAACTGAGATCTTCTTCAGTGTAATTGGTGTGTTATTGGGTTATGCCATTACAGGTAAAACCATTGCCACCATCATGTTAGGTGTTGGTATCATTGGTCTTGCCGGTATTGTGATCAAGAATGGTATCCTCTTAATTGAGTTTACCGATGAGTTACGCCACCGTGGTTACAAAACAAGGGAAGCGGCTATACAAGCCGGTAAGATCAGGATCATTCCTGTATTGCTCACGGCATTGGCAACCATGCTTGGTCTGTTACCATTGGCTGTTGGTTTCAACATCGATTTCACATCGTTGTTCCAGCATCTCGATCCAAAGATCTTTTTAGGTGGTGATAGTGTTGTGTTCTGGGGTCCGTTAAGCTGGACGATCATTTACGGATTGATCTTTGCATTCTTCTTAACGTTGATGATGGTACCAAGTATGTATATCATCTCTGAACGTTTAAGAAGACCAATGGAACGCTTCTATGGCACCAAGTACATTGCGCTGTTTGGTTTCCTCGGTCCTTTCTTCTTCATCTTTGTTGGTATTATGTACCTCGGCAGAGCTATACAAGGAAAGAAAGTTTGGGTAGGACAACAACGTAAAACAGTTCCTTCGAAGATTTAAGATAAAAGTCGATTTTAGGTTAGTAACCCTCTCCGTTTCCGGGGAGGGTTTTTCTTTTCTGTTTAACAAAATAATTTTTCGCCCTATTTCTCTTCCCAGTAATTTCACAAAAAAATTATCATCATGGCACAGGCACACGAAATTGATTACCGTATTGTGGGTGAAGAAATGCAATACGTAGAAGTAGAACTTGATCCTAATGAAACAGCTATTGCGGAAGCAGGCAGTTTTATGTTAATGGATGATGGCATACAAATGCAAACCATTTTTGGCGATGGCAGCGCCAATGCACCAACAGGTGTATTAGGAAAACTATTCAGCGCAGGTAAACGCTTATTAACCGGCGAAAGTTTATTCATGACAGCGTATACAAATATTGGTCATGGTAAGAAACGTGTAAGTTTTGCTTCGCCTTATCCCGGAAAAATTATTCCGCTTGATCTCTTGCGTTTAGGTGGACCGGTTGTTTGTCAGAAAGATGCTTTTCTCTGCGCTGCAAAAGGCGTGAGCGTTGGTATTGCATTGCAACGTAAACTCGGCACCGGTTTATTTGGTGGTGAAGGTTTTATTATGCAGAAACTAGAGGGCGATGGGCTTGCATTTGTACATGCAGGTGGTCATGTGTTTGAACGTGAACTGCAGCCGGGTGAGTTAGTAAAGATCGATACCGGTTGCGTTGTTGCTTATACACATACCATTGATTTCGATATACAATTTGTAGGCGGCATTAAGAATACCATCTTTGGTGGCGAAGGTTTATTCTTTGCAACTTTACGTGGCCCGGGTAAAGTGTGGATACAAACCTTACCTGTATCAAGATTAGCAAGCCGCATTCTCTCTTATGGTACAACCAACCGTAAAGAAGAAGGAAGTTTGCTGGGAGGCATTGGTAATTTATTAGATGGTGATGGGTTTAGATAATTAAGTTCATAATAGCTGTCATCCCGAGTTACGAGGGATCTGCTTAGCCAAGGCCCGGCAGATTTCTCATTCGTCGAAATGACAAAAACAAAAAGCCGAAAAAAAAAATTCCGGCTTTTTGTTTGGAAATCTGAAATTCTTAATCGTATATTTGCGATATAGAATAATAAAGACGAACAACTCGTCTTTTTCTTTGAACAAAATCATCGTAAAAACACGATAAATAAAATGGCCATCCACAAGAAAGAAGAATTCAGCACAAAAGAGCAACACCTGGCGGCTTTTGCCAAAGCTATCAGTCACCCCGCCCGCATTGCCATCCTGAGTGTATTGGCAAAACGCAACCAATGTATTTGTGGTGAGATCGTTGAGATATTACCACTTGCACAAAGTACCGTGAGTCAACATTTGAAAGAGCTAAAGAATGCAGGCCTGATCGATGGCGAAACCGATGGACCACGCAGTTGTTACTGCATCAACTGGAAAGCCTTTGAAAAATTCAATGCCGATTTTAATTCACTCTTTGAAAAACTAAAAGAAGCGAATGCCAAATGCTGTTAATCATTAAACCTTCATCATTAAAAAACAAAACAACATGACAAACGAATTGCAACTCAAAGAAATTGTAAAACAGAAGTACAGTGAAATTGCTTTGCAGGATAAAGAAACCAATCAATCGTCCTGCTGTGGTGCAGGTGGTTGCTCAACAGAAGTATATAATATCATGAGTGATGATTATACAAATCTGAAAGGTTATAACCCCGATGCTGATCTTGGATTAGGTTGCGGCTTACCAACTCAGTTTGCAAAAATTCGCCCCGGTGATACGGTCATTGATTTAGGAAGCGGTGCAGGTAACGATTGTTTTATTGCAGTTGCTGAAACAGGGGCAACAGGTAAAGTGATCGGCATTGATTTTACACCTGCGATGATCGATAAAGCAAGAACAAATGCAGAAAAAAGAGGATTGAACAATGTAGAGTTTCGCCAGGGAGATATTGAACACATGCCTGTTACAGCAAACACTGCTGATGTAATTGTAAGTAACTGTGTGTTGAATTTGGTACCGAACAAAGACGGGGTGTTTAAAGATATTTTTCGGGTGTTGAAAGCAGGTGGTCATTTCAGTATTTCAGATGTGGTATTGGTTGGAAATCTTCCTGATGCATTACGTAAAGATGCAGAAATGTATGCAGGTTGTGTCTCCGGCGCCATTCAGAAAAAAGATTACCTGGCTATTATTGAAGACAGTGGATTTGAAGATATTAAAATTCAGAAGGAAAAAAAGATCACCATTCCTGAGGAAATTTTAAGTCAATACCTTTCAGCAGAAGCTGTAAGTGCCGTACAAAAAGACACAGGTATTTACAGTATAACAGTATATGGTAAAAAACCGGCTAAGGATGACCGTAATTG
>JAKFDY010000074.1:0-5414 GCA_036675885.1 Lacibacter sp.
ATCATCCAATTCAAGATCGCCTGCTGTAATGCCTGTTCTTCCGGTAATAACTGTATTACCATAAAATGAAGAAAATGCTTTGTTGGTTGAATCGTGGCGTGAAGAAGTAAAATAAGAAGGAAATGTATTCACGTTACTATCAACCCGCCAACCTGTAAGCACTTTTGCAGCAGCCATTACATCTGCTTCAGTATAATTTGGATTATTTTCTTTGCCGAGTGTAAATAATTCCTGTAACTCACGTGCATAGTTTTCATCTGGAGCTGATGCGGTATTCAATCGTCCGTTGAGATAAATCAACATAGCAGGATCAAGTGTTACATCACGCACCAGTTGCTTGAAGTTGCCTAATGATTTTGTTCGGAACAGATTGACATGCTTGTATAAAAAATTTGCATTGCCTACATCTACTGTTTCAGTTGCAAAATGATTGTGCCAGAAGAGAGTCATCTTTTCACGGATATTTCTGTCTTGCTGAATAATGCAACCCATCCACCATTTTTTCAGTGATGCTCTTCTGCGGCTTTGAATCGTACCATCATTACTCACGCTGTTCACCCAGGTTGCACCGGCAGCCACATCACTATCAGGAGTAGTTACACCAGTTACATCGTCATAATCTTTTAGTGGAGGAGCTGGTAATGCGGCAACCGGGTTGAGCAATTCATCAACTGACTCACTCATGGTTTTACCAGCGAAATAAGAAATATCAGGAAGCTTTGCGCCGAACATGGTACGTTTAAGTAAATGCACCACTTCGTTCCGGGTCCATGGACCATTATATATGTTCAGGCCAGAATAAGTTCTTGCAAGAGTTTTTGAAATGCCTGGCACAGCAGCTCCGGATCGTTTACCCGAAGTAAGAAATTCCCTGCGATCCATAGTTAATTTGGTTTTGGTGTGAGGGATACGAAACCTTAGACTATGAATTTACAAAAAGTTTAATGGCTGTTTTAAAGAACAAATGTTACAAAAAAGCCCCCCGCTGTGGCGGGGGGCTTCACGAAAATATCTTCTTGTTTTATGCAATGTTTTCAATAATACCTGCAATGCCTTGTCCACCACCAACGCAAGCTGTTACAATACCATATTTTTTGTTGAGACGTTTCATATCCTGCGTGATCTGGATAGTAAGCTTTGCACCAGTGCAACCTAAGGGATGACCCAATGCAATTGCTCCACCGTTGATGTTCACAATATCCGGATTGAGATTGAGTGTGCGGATAACTGCCAATGACTGCGATGCAAACGCTTCGTTCAATTCAATTAAATCAATATCATTCAGATTCATATTTGCCTGCTTCAATACTTTGGGCACCGCCTCAACAGGGCCAATACCCATAATGCGTGGATGCACACCTGCAGAAACACAATTCACCAAACGTGCAATAGGTTTTAACCCGAGTTGATTTACCAAACGTTCACTCATCACCAATACAAACGCAGAACCATCACTTGTTTGTGAAGAGTTACCGGCTGTAACTGTTCCATTTACTGCAAATGCAGGTTTCAGTTTTGCCAATGATTCAGTATTAGTATCGGCACGCACACCTTCATCAGTATCGATCACATAATTTTTTGTTTGCTTCTTCCCTTTTGCATCGAGTGATACTTCTTCAACTGTTATAGGAAGTATGCCGCCTTTGAAATAACCATTTTCAATGGCTGCTTTTGCTTTCATGTGTGAGTTGTATGCAAACAGATCCTGGTCTTCACGATTTACATTGTATTCTTTTGCTACAGCCTCCGCCGTTAAGCCCATGCTTAAATAATAATCGGGATCATCTTTTGCAATGGAATAAGCAGGCACAGTTTTCCATCCTGCAGTTGGCACCATGCTCATACTTTCGGTTCCACCTGCAATAATGCATTCGGCCATACCCATCCTGATCTTGGAAGTGGCAATTGCGATTGTTTCTAAGCCACTGGCGCAATAACGGTTCACCGTCATACCCGGCGCATGAAAACCAACAGCACGTGCAGCAATAATGCGCCCAACCTGCAACCCCTGCTCAGCTTCGGGTACAGCATTGCCGACAATTACATCATCCACCTGTTTGGGATCAAGCTGTGGCACACTTGCCAGCAAACCTTTTATGACATCAATTGCCAGATCATCAGGCCGTGTAAAACGAAATCCACCACGTTTTGATTTGCCCACTGCGGTGCGGTAACCCGCTACGATATATGCTTCCTGCATAAAAATATTTTTAGGTTCAATCGTTAAATAGTTGTTTATGCAACTTTCTAGTTCAAAGTTAAGGTTTCAAAAGAAATATCAGCAAATGATTGCTGTTAATTTGTGATCCGCTTTTGAGGTTTATCTTCGCAGCCATGTATAAGTTGATTCGCTCGTTTTTCTTTTTGTTTGATGCAGAGAAAGTGCACTATTTCGCCATGAATGCTCTGCATTTCTTTTGTTCGATAGGATTCATCAGAAAACTGTTAGCTGCAAACTTTCAACCAAAAGCAAAAGCCCTGGCATTTGAAAGCTGGGGGTTGGAATTTAAAAACCGTGTAGGCCTTGCTGCAGGTTTTGATAAAAATGCAAAGTACCTGCGTGAGTTAGAAGTGCTTGGTTTTGGGTTTGTGGAAATCGGAACCGTTACACCCAAACCGCAGGATGGTAATGATAAACCCCGCCTCTTTCGTTTACCAAAAGATAAAGCCATCATCAACCGCATGGGTTTTAATAATGAAGGAGTGAAAGTGGTGGCGCAACGATTGAAGGAATGGAAACAAGCACAAGATGCAAGGTACAAGGCACAAGGCACATCACTCATTACTCATCGCTCATCACTCATCATCGGCGGTAACATCGGTAAAAACAAAGTAACGCCAAACGAAGAGGCATGGAAAGATTACGAGATCTGTTTTAATGAGTTGTTTGATTACGTTGATTACTTTGTTGTGAATGTGAGCAGTCCCAACACTCCGGGCCTGCGTGAACTGCAGGAAAAAGATTCGTTGCATAAAATTTTATCGCATCTGCAAACGCTGAGAGCCGAACGTTTAAAACTAAAAGCAGAAGAGCATATTCAAAAACCCATCCTGCTGAAAATTGCACCAGACTTAACACAATCGCAGCTGGATGATGTGATTGATCTTGCAAGAGAAATTCAACTCGATGGTTTGGTTGCCAGTAATACAACCATCAGTCGTGAGGGACTTTCAACTGATGCTTCCGTTGTTGCTGCTATTGGTGCAGGTGGCCTTAGTGGTTTGCCGGTGAAGCAACGCAGTACAGAAATTGTACAGTACATTGCGCAAAAATTAAAAGGCGAAGTGCCAGTTATTGCAAGTGGTGGAATTTTCACTGCGGCTGATGCAAAAGAAAAACTAAACGCAGGCGCAGCACTGGTGCAGGTGTGGACAGGTTTTATATATGAAGGACCTGCTATTGCAAAGAAAATTTGTAACAATATAAATCAATAGTCAATAGTGAATAAGCAATTGGCAATATGTTTTGCCAATTGCATGGTGCAAATTGACAATTAAAGAAAAAATGGAACATCTTTTTACATCAGAGAGTATTATCAGTTTTATTGTTCTTGTTGTACTGGAAGTAGTACTAGGTATCGACAATGTGATTTTCGTAAGTATTATCCTCAACCGTTTAAAAGCCACCAAGGATCAAAAGAATGCCCGCAGGTTGTGGATGATCACCGGTATTCTTTCCCGTAGTTTATTGCTGATGGGATTAGGGTGGCTGTTATTACAAAAAGGAAAAGCTGTCTTTACAATTGCCGGAAAAGGATTTGACCTTGCAAGCCTGGTGATGCTGGCAGGTGGTTTGTTTCTTATATATAAATCGGTGCACGAAATACATCAGAAACTGGAAGGTGAAGACCCGAACCAGGATCCAAAAAAATCAAAAGGCATTTCCTTCGGTCAGGCCATTGGTCAAATTGTGTTGATTGATGCAGTCTTTTCTTTCGATAGTATTATTACCGCAGGTGGTACAGCCAAATATGTAGAGATCATGATCGCTGCTGTTGTAATTGCTATGACAGTGATGTTTTTATTCAGTCCAAAAATTGCAGGCTTTATTCACAAACATCCAACATTAAAAATGCTTGCACTCTCCTTTCTTGTGATGATTGGGTTGAGTTTAGTGATTGAAGGATGGAATGCAGAAGCTGCACACGAGTTGCATCTTAAAAATTATATCTACTTCGGTATGGCATTCTCTTTTGCTGTAGAAATGCTCAACATGGTAATGCGCAACCGCCAGAAAACAAAACGTGTGGTGGAATTGAATGAACCGAAACTGGAAGAAGTTAACCAGGGCGATCAGGCAAAATAATTTTTAACTGAACAACGTAGGATTGATACCGGCATTGGGTTTCTTTCCTAAATGTTCATACGCTTTTGCTGTTACTTCTCTTCCTCTTGGTGTGCGTTGAAGAAATCCCTCCTGTATAAGGAATGGTTCATACACTTCTTCCAATGTACCCGACTCTTCACCAACTGCTGTTGCAATAGTGGTGATACCAACCGGGCCGCCTTTAAATTTCTCAATAATAGTGAGGAGAATTTTATTATCCATATCATCAAGGCCATACTCATCAACATTCAATGCTTTGAGGCCATGTTGTGTTACACCAAGATCAATCACACCATTGCCTAATACCATCGCAAAATCACGCATACGGCGTAAGAGTCCATTGGCAATACGTGGTGTGGCACGGCTGCGCCCGGCAATTTCTTTCGAAGCATCGCTGGTGATCTTCACATTTAAAATGCCTGCAGCACGCAATATAATTTTTTGCAGTGTTTCTGCATTATAATATTCCAATCTTGATTTAATGGCAAATCGTGATAACAAAGGCGCACTCAGCAAACCGCTTCTTGTTGTTGCACCCACTAACGTAAACGGATTAAGATTGAGTTGAATGCTTCTTGCATTCGGACCACTGTCGATCATAATATCAATGCGGTAATCTTCCATCGCCGCATATAAATATTCTTCCACTACTGTACTTAAGCGATGGATCTCATCAATAAACAATACATCATTTGCTTCGAGTCCTGTCAGTAAACCTGCAAGATCGCCGGGCTTTTCAATTACAGGCCCGCTTGTTTCTTTAATGTTTACACCCAATTCATTTGCCACAATGCGGCTTAATGTTGTTTTACCTAAACCGGGCGGGCCATGAAACAATACATGATCCAATGCTTCGCCACGCATCTTTGCCGCTTTGATAAATATCTTCAGGTTCTCAATGATCTGTTGCTGACCACTGAAGTCTTCAATATTCGAGGGACGGATATTGTTCTCAAATTCTTTTTCCGCAGCGCTCAATATTTCTTTATCGCTATTTAAATTGGGATTGGCCATTTCTCGTTGTAACTTACTGTAAAACTAAACAATAAAACTAATCGCCATGAAAATAGGAATACTTGGCACGGGT
>JAKFDY010000075.1:0-20381 GCA_036675885.1 Lacibacter sp.
TATTGATGAGTGTATGGAGCGTGGATTGACTTACGCTGTTCCATTAAAAGCCAAACTTCGTTTGAGCTGTAATGATGAAGAACACGTAGACTTCCAAACTATCGTTCAGGATGTGTTCCTGGGTAATATCCCTTACATGACTCCCCGTGGTACATTTGTGATCAACGGTGCTGAGCGTGTAGTGGTATCTCAGCTACACCGTTCACCTGGTGTATTCTTCGGTCAATCAATTCACCCCAACGGAACCAAGATTTACTCTGCAAGGGTAATTCCTTTCAAAGGTGCGTGGATGGAGTTTGCAACAGACATCAACAATGTGATGTATGCTTACATCGACCGTAAGAAAAAATTCCCTGTAACAACACTGTTACGTTCTATTGGCTTCGAAACAGATAAGGATATTCTTGAACTGTTTGGTATGGCCGATGAAGTAAAAGCAGATAAGAAAGCATTGGAGAAATACGAAGGCAAGCGTTTGGCTGCACGTGTACTCCGTAGCTGGGTTGAAGATTTCGTAGATGAAGATACTGGTGAAGTTGTGAGCATTGAGCGTAACGAAGTGGTATTGGAGCGTGATTCAATTCTTGACGCTGAAGCAATCGAAATGATCAGCGAAATGGAAGTGAAGAGCGTGTTCGTTCAGAAAGAAGAAGTGAGCGGTGATTTCGCTATCATCTACAATACATTAAATAAAGATACTTCAAACAGTGAGTTGGAAGCGGTACAGCACATCTATCGCCAATTGCGAGGTGCTGATGCTCCTGATAACGAAACTGCACGTGGTATTATTGATAAATTATTCTTCAGTGATAAGCGTTATGATCTCGGTGAAGTTGGTCGTTACAAGATCAACCGTAAACTTGGATTAAACTTCCCGATTGAGAAGAAGGTTTTAACGAAAGATGATATCATCTCCATCATTAAATACCTGGTGAAGTTAACAAACGCAAAAGCTGAGATCGACGATATTGATCACCTCAGCAACCGTCGTGTACGTACAGTGGGCGAGCAGTTATATGCTCAGTTCGGCGTAGGTCTTGCACGTATGGCCCGTACAATTCGTGAAAGAATGAACGTACGTGATAACGAAGTGTTTACTCCTGTTGATCTGATCAATGCAAGAACACTTTCTTCTGTGATCAATTCATTCTTTGGTACATCACAGTTATCTCAGTTCCTCGATCAAACAAACCCTCTGAGTGAGATCACGCACAAGCGTCGTATCTCCGCACTCGGACCCGGTGGTTTAAGTCGTGAAAGAGCAGGTTTCGAGGTGCGTGACGTACACTACTCACACTATGGTCGTCTTTGTACAATTGAAACTCCTGAAGGTCCAAACATTGGTTTGATCTCTACACTTTGCGTACATGCTACTGTAAACGATATGGGCTTTATTGAAACTCCTTATCGTAAAGTAGAAGATGGTAAAGTGGATATGAAAAAACTCACTTACCTGAGTGCTGAAGAAGAAGATACAGCGAAGATTGCACAGGTAAACATTGCTGTAGACGATAAAGGTCACATCATAGAAGATAAAGTTCGTTCACGTGAAAGTGGCGACTTCCCGATTCTTGAAAAAGCAGAAGTGGAATACATGGACGTTGCACCAAACCAGATCGTTGGTTTGAGTGCGTCGTTGATTCCGTTCCTTGAGCATGATGATGCCAACCGTGCATTGATGGGATCGAACATGCAACGTCAGGCGGTTCCGCTTGTACGTCCGCAAGCTCCTATTGTTGGTACTGGTTTGGAAGCAATGGCAGCAAGAGATAGCCGTATTCAGTTGAACTCTGAAGGAAAAGGTCTTGTTGAATATGTTGATGCAAATGAAATTCATGTTCGTTACGATAGAAACGAAGAACAACGTTTGGTAAGCTTTGAAGAAGATCTGAAAATCTACAAACTCACCAAGTTCATCAAAACAAACCAAAGCACTTGTATTAACCTGAAGCCTGCTGTTAAAAAAGGACAGGCAGTAAAAGAAGGCGACTTCTTAACTGAAGGTTATGCAGTTAAAGATGGTGAATTAGCATTGGGCCGTAACCTGAAAGTGGCATTCATGCCTTGGAAAGGTTACAACTTTGAGGATGCCATCGTGATCAACGAGAAAGTTGTGAAAGAAGATCTCTTTACTTCTGTACACGTTGAAGAATACGAACTTGAAGTGCGTGATACGAAGTTGGGTGAAGAAGAATTAACACCAGATATTCCAAACGTAAGTGAGGAAGCAACAAAAGACCTGGATCAAAATGGTATCATCCGTATCGGTGCAGCAATTAAAGAAGGCGATATTCTCATTGGTAAAATCACGCCAAAAGGTGAAAGCGATCCTACTCCTGAAGAGAAGTTGTTACGTGCCATCTTTGGTGATAAAGCAGGTGATGCAAAAGATGCTTCATTGAAAGCTCCAAGCGGAACTGAAGGTGTTGTAATTGATAAGAAACTTTTCCAACGTGCCAAGAAAGATAAGAATGGTAAGATACGTGAAAAAGCATTGTTAGAAAAAGTGGAGAAGATTCACGAGAAGAATACAACTGATCTGTTAGATGTATTGCTGAGCAAATTGTTATCACTGTTGCAAACAAAAACTTCAGCAGGTGTTAACAACAACTTTGGTGAATCATTAATTGGTAAAGGTGCTAAGTTCAACCAGAAGAACCTTGCAACAATTGACTATGCAAACGTTAACCCGTTAGGCTGGACAGGTGATGCAACAACTGATGAGTGGATCAACCAACTGTTACACAACTACAACATTAAGTATAACGAAGAACTCGGCCGTTACAAGCGTGAGAAATTCAACATCTCTATTGGTGATGAATTACCAGCTGGTGTATTGAAACTTGCTAAAGTTTACTTAGCTGTTAAGCGTAAACTGAAAGTGGGTGATAAAATGGCGGGTCGTCACGGTAACAAAGGTATCGTTGCCAAGATCGTTCGCCAGGAAGATATGCCGTTCCTCGAAGATGGAACTCCTGTTGATATTGTATTGAACCCATTGGGTGTACCTAGTCGTATGAACCTTGGACAGATCTATGAAACTGTACTTGGCTGGGCTGGTGAAAAACTCGGTGTTAAGTTCGCAACACCAATTTTCGATGGTGCTACAGTAGAAGAAATTGCAGGACATATTGCTGACGCAGGTTTACCATTATTCGGTCATACATTCCTTTACGATGGAGAAACAGGTGAGCGCTTCCACCAGAAGGCTACAGTTGGTATCATTTACATGATCAAACTGCACCACATGGTTGATGATAAGATGCACGCCCGTTCTATCGGACCATACAGCTTAATTACCCAACAGCCGTTGGGTGGTAAAGCACAGTTCGGTGGTCAGCGTTTCGGTGAAATGGAGGTGTGGGCATTGGAAGCATACGGTGCTTCAAACATCCTGCAGGAATTACTTACACTCAAATCAGATGACATCATGGGTCGTGCAAAAACCTATGAAGCCATTGTAAAAGGTGATAATATTCCTCGCCCCGGTATTCCTGAATCATTCAATGTATTGGTTCATGAATTAAGAGGCTTGGGCTTAGACCTTAAGTTTGAAGAATAAACCCCTCCAACTCCCCTGAAGGGGAGAGCAGGAAAACCGACCGGCGAACAGTTGAAGTACAATAGCCGGGATGTAGCAAATCGTACTTCGTAAATCTAAAATCGAAAATTAAAATATGGCATTCAGAAAAGACAACCGTCAGAGGCCTACGTTTTCAAAGATCACCATTGGTCTGGCTTCTCCTGATACAATCCTGGAGCGTAGCTTTGGTGAAGTATTAAAGCCGGAAACAATTAACTATCGTACTTACAAACCTGAACGTGATGGTTTGTTTTGCGAAAGAATTTTCGGACCAGTAAAAGATTTCGAATGTGCCTGCGGTAAGTACAAGCGTATCCGTTACAAGGGTATTGTGTGCGACCGTTGTGGTGTTGAAGTAACAGAAAAGAAAGTACGTCGTGAGCGTATGGGTCACATCAAATTGGTGGTGCCTGTTGTACACATCTGGTATTTCAAATCATTACCTAATAAAATCGGTTACCTGTTAGGTGTAAGCTCTAAGAAATTAGAGACCATCGTTTACTACGAACGCTATGTGGTTATTCAGCCCGGCGTAAAAGAAAATATGGTGATGGGTGATCTTCTTACTGAAGAAGAGTACCTCGATTTGTTAGATACATTGCCAAAGGATAACCAGTACCTGCCTGATGAAGATCCTCAGAAATTCATTGCAAAGATGGGTGCAGAAGCAGTGCATGATATGTTGCAGCGTATTGATCTCGATCAATTGAGCTACGACTTACGTAATGCAGCTGCAACTGAAACTTCACAACAACGTAAAGCAGATGCGTTAAAGCGTTTGAGCGTTGTAGAAGCTTTCCGTGATGCAAACCTCCGCATTACAAACCGTCCTGAATGGATGGTTATGCAATACATTCCTGTTATTCCACCGGAACTTCGTCCGCTTGTTCCTTTGGATGGTGGTCGTTTTGCATCATCTGATCTGAATGATCTTTATCGTCGTGTAATTATCCGTAATAATCGTTTGAAAAGATTATTGGAGATTAAAGCTCCTGAGGTAATCCTTCGTAACGAAAAACGTATGTTACAGGAAGCGATCGATTCATTATTCGATAACTCAAGAAAATCAAATGCAGTGAAAGCCGAAGGCGGTCGTGCATTGAAATCATTGAGTGATGTATTGAAAGGTAAACAAGGTCGTTTCCGTCAGAACCTGCTTGGTAAACGTGTTGACTATTCTGGTCGTTCGGTTATCGTGGTAGGTCCTGAAATGAAATTACATGAGTGCGGTTTACCAAAAGACATGGCTGCTGAATTGTTTAAACCATTCATCATCCGTAAACTGATTGAAAGAGGTATCGTAAAAACAGTGAAGTCTGCACGTAAACTCGTGGATAAGAAGGAAGCCATTGTTTGGGATATTCTTGAAAATATATTGAAAGGTCACCCGATCATGTTGAATCGTGCCCCTACGCTTCACCGTTTGTCGATCCAGGCCTTCCAACCTAAATTGATTGAAGGTAAAGCCATTCAACTTCACCCGCTCGTATGTTCTGCGTTCAATGCCGATTTCGATGGTGATCAGATGGCGGTACACGTTCCGTTAAGTAATGCTGCTGTATTGGAAGCACAATTATTGATGCTTGCATCACACAACATTCTTAACCCGCAAAATGGTCAGCCAATTACCCTTCCTTCCCAGGACATGGTACTCGGTCTGTACTATATTTCTAAAGGAAAGAAAACAACTGATACTGAAATTGTAAAAGGTCAGGGCAAAGCTTTCTATTCAGCAGAAGAAGTAATCATTGCTTACAATGAGAAGCAGGTTGATCTTCATGCATGGATCAGAGTAAGAACCAACGTACGTGAAGAAAACGGACAGTTGACTTATAAGTTGATTGAAACAACTGTTGGTCGCGTAATCTTTAACCAGTTTGTACCGAAAGAAGTTGGTTTCGTAAACGCTTTATTAACGAAGAAGAACCTTCGTGAAATCATTGGCGATATTATCGAAATCACCAACGTTCCAAAAACAGCTAAGTTCCTTGATGATATCAAAACACTTGGTTTCCGTACAGCCTTCCAGGGTGGTCTGTCGTTCAACATCAACGATCTTATCATTCCTGAAGTGAAAGAACAATTGGTTGAAAATGCACAAGGTGAAGTAAACGAAGTATGGGATAGCTATAACATGGGTCTTATTACCAACAACGAACGTTACAACCAGATCATCGATATCTGGAGCCGTGTGGATACACGTGTAACTGAAACGTTGATTCGTGAAATGGCTTCTGATAAGCAAGGTTTCAACTCGGTGTACATGATGCTTGATTCAGGTGCCCGTGGTAGTAAGCAGCAGGTAAAACAGCTGGCTGGTATCAGGGGTCTGATGGCCAAGCCCCGTAAGAGTGGTTCTACAGGAAGCGAGATCATCGAAAATCCTGTATTGAGCAACTTTAAAGATGGCTTGAGTGTATTGGATTACTTTATCTCTACGCACGGTGCCCGTAAAGGTCTTGCGGATACTGCCTTGAAAACAGCGGATGCGGGTTACTTAACACGTCGTTTGGTTGACGTTGCGCAGGATGTTGTTATTAAAGATGAAGATTGCGGAACATTACGTGGTATTGCAACAAGTGCATTAAAAGATAACGAAGATATTATTGAACCATTGAGCGATCGTATTGAAGGACGTACATCATTACATGATGTGTATGATCCGATTTCAGACGAACTCATTGTTGCAGCTGGCCAGGAAATTTCTCCTGCCATTGCCAAGAAGATAGAAGACAGAGGCATTGAAACTGTTGATATCCGTTCAGTACTTACCTGCGAAAGCAAACGTGGTGTGTGTGTGAAGTGTTATGGTAAAAACCTGGCAACAGGTGCCGTTGCACAAAAAGGTGATGCGGTTGGTATCATTGCTGCACAATCAATTGGTGAGCCTGGTACACAGCTTACACTGCGTACCTTCCACGTGGGTGGTGTTGCCGGTTCTGCATCAGTAGAATCTACATTACCAGCTAAGTTTGATGGAACAATCCAGTTCGATGGTTTACGTACTGTAACAACTACTAATAACGAAGGTGAGAAAGTACAGTTGGTAATCGGTCGTACAGGTGAGGTGCGTATCATGGATGTGAAGAATGATCGCTTATTGATCACCAATAACGTTCCTTACGGTTCTACACTGACTGTTAAAGATGGTCAGCAAGTGAAGAAAGGTGATGTGCTTTGTACATGGGATCCGTTCAACAACGTAGTAGTTGCTGAAATTGCCGGTACAATCAAGTTTGAAAACATTCTTGATGGTATCACATTCCGTGAAGAAGCTGATGAACAAACAGGTCACCGTGAGAAAGTGGTTATCGAAACAAAAGATAAAACGAAGATCCCCGCATTGCTTGTTGAAGGCAAAGAAATCAAATCTTACAACTTACCGGTTGGTTCACACATTGTGATTGAAGAAGGTGAGGAAGTAATTGCCGGCCAGGTGTTGGTGAAAATTCCACGGGTACTTGGTAAGCTTCGTGATATCACCGGTGGTCTTCCACGTGTAACTGAATTGTTTGAAGCACGTAACCCTGGTAACCCTGCCATCGTTTCTGAAATTGATGGTGTGGTAACCTTTGGTAACATCAAGCGTGGTAACCGTGAGATCATTGTAACAAGTAAGGATGAAGTGGTGAAGAAGTACCTCGTACCTCTTACTCGCCAGATCCTTGCACAGGAAGGTGATTTCATTAAAGCCGGTGTTCCGTTAAGTGATGGACAAATTGCTCCTGCTGATATCCTCACTATTAAAGGTCCGTTTGCAGTACAAGAGTATGTTGTGAATGAGATCCAGGAAGTTTACCGTTTACAAGGTGTAAGAATTAACGATAAACATATTGAAACCATCGTTCGTCAGATGATGAAGAAAGTTGAGATCATTGATGCAGGTGATACGAAGTTCCTTGAAGAGGACTTGGTTGATCGCTTTGAATTCAATGAAGAAAACGATCGCATCTTCGATAAGAAAGTGGTTACTGAACCAGGCGACAGTCATAAGTTCCGCCCCGGTCAGATCGTTACACTCCGTGAGTTCCGTGAAGAGAACAGCGTACTCCGCCGTGCTGATAAGAAGCTGGTGGAAGTAAGAGATGCACATCCTGCAACAGCACAACCGGTATTGCTTGGTATTACCAAAGCATCATTGGGTGTACAAAGCTGGATATCTGCTGCATCGTTCCAGGAAACAACGAAAGTGTTAAGTACTGCTGCAATTGAAGGTAAAACTGATGATCTGTTAGGCTTGAAAGAGAACGTAATCACAGGTCACCCGATCCCTGCAGGTACAGGCTTACGTGAATTCGAAAACATGATTGTAGGCAGCAAAGAAGAATATGAATTGCTCCTTACAACCAAAGAAGCAATGAGCTTCGATGAAGAAGAATAAGCAATAGCTGAATGATAAAGTAAAGTCCTCCGGTAACGGAGGACTTTTTTGTTGATGTCTGTTCACATGCAATGTGACTATGCATCATTGCAGAGTTGCCAACCTTCAAAAGGTTGGCAACTCTCTTTAAGCTGTTCTTGTTAACGCTTTCTTAAAAAGGATTTCGTTTTTTTACACTCACCCGAAATCCTTTACTTTGCCCACCTAGATTATGAAAAGTATACAAAGCATTTTATTGTGGATAGTGGCAGCTGCAGTAGCTGTACTTTATGTGTTGCATTTCAGCGGTAAAAAACCAAAGGAAACGGCGAGCGGTATTGTAAAGAAAGACACTGCCGATGCAAAGGAGCAACATATAAGAGTGGCGTATATCGATCTTGATACCATTCAGAAATATTATGAGTTCTTCAAGTTGAAGAATGATGATATTGAGCGTGAAAAAATTCGTTACGACAACCAGATACAAAGTGAGCTGAACAAACTTGAACGTGACCGTATCGAGTTCCTGAAGAAAGGACAGGCCATTACACAAGTGGAAGCAGAAAAATTTCAACAGGAATACCAGACACGTTATCAGCAGATCGGTCAACGTCAACAAACATTGCAGGGACAGCATCTAGAGAACCAGGCAAAGGCTATTGACGATATTCAGAAACGCATCAATGAATACCTGAAAATTTATAACCAGGAAGGCAAGTATAATTTCATTTTTTCTACACAGGAGGGTAACCCAACTCTCTATTATAAAGACACAGCTTTCAATATTACAAATGAAGTGCTGAAAGGTCTTAACGAAGCTTATAAGCAATCCAAGAAGCAATAGCGGTTTCAAATTAATCCTTATCTTCCGTTTCACGTGGTATTTTAATTTCCTTTTGTCACGTGCTGTTCCCTCATAAAAAAATATTCATTCTGTTTGTAAAAAATTGAATATTTTTTCATGGCTCATTTCATTTATTTTGAAACGAAACCAACGCTATGACTTCAACTCAACAGGAATTTAAACCGTCCTTAAGTTTACTGGATGCAACAATGGTAGTTGCAGGCTCCATGATCGGCTCGGGTATCTTTATTGTAAGTGCTGATATTACACGTAACGTAGGCAGTGCAGGTTGGTTATTGGTGGTGTGGCTTGTTACAGGCTTTATGACCTTAACTGCAGCACTTAGTTATGGAGAGTTGAGTGCCATGTTTCCAAAAGCAGGTGGCCAATATGTTTACCTGAAAGAAGCATTTAATAAACTCGCCGGGTTTCTTTACGGATGGAGTTTTTTTACTGTTATTCAAACAGCAACCATTGCAGCAGTAGGTGTTGCTTTCTCAAAGTTCACAGGTTATTTTATTCCAGCGTTAGATATTAACGATGAGAACATTTTGTTGCAGATCGGCGTCTTTAAATTATATCCTGCACAGATCGTTTCTATAGTTGTAATCGCTTTACTTACCTATATCAACACAAGAGGCATTAATGGTGGCAAAGCAATACAAACTGTATTTACGATCACAAAACTTCTCTCACTTTTTGGTTTAATTGTATTCGGATTGATGATGGCTGCAAAGGCAGATGTATGGAATGCCAACTGGAGTAATGCATGGGAGATGAATAAACTTTCAGAAGGCGGCATGATCGCTGGCGTGGCAGGCAGTGCGGTGTTAGGTGCTATTGCAGCATCCATGGCCGGTTCAATTTTCAGCAGTGATGCATGGAACAACGTTACATTCATTGCAGGCGAAATAAAAAATCCAAAACGAAATATTGGCTTAAGTCTTTTCCTGGGAACATTGATCGTTACACTTATTTATGTTGCAGCAAATGTGATGTATATAAGTGTATTGCCGCTGAATGAAATTGCTTTTGCAAAACAAGACAGGGTAGCTGTGGCTGCAGCAAATGAAATTTTTGGTAACGTCGGTACTTATGTTATTGCAGTCATGATTATGATCTCAACCTTTGGTTGTATTAACGGTCTTGTGTTATCAGGCGCAAGAGTTTATTATACCATGGCTCAGGATGGTTTGTTTTTCAAACAGGCAGGAACGTTAAATAAAAATGCAGTACCGCAATGGGCTTTATGGGCACAATGCGTATGGGCATCTTTACTTTGTTTAAGTGGACAGTACGGTGACCTGTTAGACATGATCTCATTTGTAGTTGTACTTTTTTATGTACTTACCATCATCGGCATATTTGTACTACGTGCAAAACGCCCCGATATTGAACGTCCTTATAAAGCATTTGCTTATCCGGTATTGCCGATCATTTACATTATTCTTGGATTGACGTTTTGTTTCTTCCTGATCACCATGAAGCCACTATATGCAGGTATTGGATTTGGAATTGTTTTATTAGGCATACCTGTTTATTATATTGCAGTCGCAAATCAAAAGAAGTAGGTCTATTATGAGTGTTTCGAAATTTGATCAGTTGTTTCAGCAGTTCTCACGACTAAAAGCAGGTGTGATTGGTGATGTGATGCTTGATACGTATATGTGGGGACATGTAGAACGTATTTCACCTGAAGCTCCCGTTCCCGTTGTTACGTTAGATAAAACAGAGTACCGTGTTGGTGGTGCATCAAATGTTGCATTGAATATTGCTTCGTTAGGTGCTTCTGTTTCTATCCTGAGTGTAATTGGTAATGATGATGATGGTAAACAGTTGCGCCAGTTGCTGGAACATCAGCAGATCAAAACAGATTTTTTACTCAGTAGTGATAAGCGTGCAACCACAAGTAAAACAAGAATCATCAGCCGCAACCAGCAAATGATGCGGCTCGATAAAGAAATTGCAACTGATCTTGGTTATGAAGATGAGAACCGACTGATCCTTGCACTGCAAACATTCATTGCGCAGGAAAAACCAGATGTGATCATTTTCGAAGATTACAATAAAGGTGTATTGACAGAATTGGTGATTCAAAAAGCAATTGCTCTCTGTAAACATCATGGAATTCTTACAACAGTTGATCCCAAACGAAAGAATTTCTTCTCTTATAAAACAGTAGATGTTTTTAAGCCGAATCTGAAAGAAGTAAAAGATGCCTTGAATCTTTTGATTGAGAATGTGAATGAAGAATCACTTCGTCATATCCATGCAGAATTAAAAGAACAATTACAACATCATATTTCGTTTATCACTCTCTCTGAGAAAGGTGTGTTCTATCAAAATGAAGAACGGGCTGCAGTCATCCCATCGCACTTGCGCAGCATTGCAGATGTAAGTGGCGCAGGCGATACAGTGATCGCTGTTGCATCACTTGTGTATGCTGCTTCAAAAGATGCTGAACTGATGGCTGAAGTGGCAAATATTGCGGGCGGATTGGTTTGTGAAGAAGTAGGTACTGCAGCTATTAACCGTGAGCGTTTGCTGCAGGAGTGTAAATTATTATTGAATTAAGCATGGGTGATTTTTCAATTGCAATACATGGTGGCGCGGGTACAATCCTTAAAAAAGATCTGACTCCTGAACTGGAAGCAGCTTACACAAAAGGTCTGGCTGATGCAGTAGCAAGTGGCTACGAAGTATTAGCCAAGGGTGGCAGTGCCATCGATGCTGTTACAGCTGCAGTTATTTCTCTTGAAGATTGTATTCTTTTTAATGCAGGCAGAGGTTCTGTATTTACAAAAGCAGGTGGACATGAAATGGATGCAGCGATTATGAATGGCATTTCACTAGAAGCAGGCGCAGTTGCCGGTGTGAGTAGTGTAAAGAATCCCGTGCTGCTTGCAAAAACGATCATGGAAAAAAGTGAACATGTAATGTTGAGTGGGGAAGGTGCGTTGCAGTTCGCCAAACAACAACAACTGCAACTTGAAGAAGAAAATTATTTCTTTTCACAATTTCGTTACGATCAATGGCAGTTGGTAAAGAATGAGAACAGCGCAGCGCTTGATCATAACATTCAACTCGGGAAAAAGTTTGGAACAGTTGGTGCAGTGGCCTGTGATGCAAATGGAAATCTTGCAGCGGCAACAAGTACCGGCGGCATGACGAATAAAAATTTCAATCGCATTGGCGATACTCCGGTGATAGGTGCAGGCACCTATGCCAACAATCAAACATGTGCTATATCATGCACCGGTCATGGTGAATTATTTCTGCGAGCCGTTGCAGCGTATGATGTCAGTTGCCTGATGGAATACAAAGGCATGAATCTTCAGCAGGCGATGGAAGTTGTTACACTGGAAAAATTAGTTAAGATCAATGGTGAAGGCGGTATGGTTGGGGTAGATGCAAATGCAAACACAACCATGATCTTTAACAGCGAAGGTATGTACCGTGCCATGCAAAACAGCAAAGGCGAAAAGCAGATCGCTATTTACAAGTAAAAACTCTCTCTTATCTTTGAAGCTATGCAAACATATGTTGTAATTGTGGCCGGTGGTGCCGGTAAACGAATGGGTTCTGTACTTCCTAAACAATTTTTACTCTTAAAGAATAAGCCAGTCTTATACTATACGATCGATGCTTTTTTAAAAGCATTGCCCGATTGTAAAGTGATCGTGGTATTGCCGGAAGAACATTTGGAATTGGGTAAAGAGATCATCGACGGTTTTTTTGATGCACAACGTATACAGTTGACTGTTGGTGGTGAAACACGTTTTCATTCCGTGCAAAATGGGTTAAAGCTGATTGAAGATGAGTCGATCATTTTTGTGCATGATGGTGTACGTTGTCTGGTAAGTGAAGAATTGATACAACGTTGTTATGCAGCAGCATTGGAAACAGGCAGTGCCATTCCTGCTATTGAATGTCGTGACAGTGTGCGTATGATCACTGAAGATGGAAACGATCCTGTTGACAGAAGTAAACTCCGCCTGGTGCAAACACCACAAACTTTTCATAGTAAAATATTACTTCCTGCTTTTGCTATAGATTACAAAGCATGGTTTACCGATGAAGCAAATGTTGTGGAAGCATTTGGATTGAAAGTAACGCTTGTACAAGGCGAGGAAACAAATATTAAGATTACAAACCCGATGGACCTGGTGATTGCCGAGAAGATTCTTGAGGGGAAATAGAAACAGGCAAAGCTGTAAAGTATTCTGTCAGACGAGGGCGTCAGACGGAGCATGCTCCAAAGGCTTACCAACTTATTCATTACTCATCATTCATTCCTTCAACCACTTTAATAATTTCGGTAAACGATTCATACGTAGCGCAGGGTATCGTTCTTCTGTAGCACCATAACTACTGTAGAAAAAAGCAAGATTGCGGATATCACTTCCTTCAAAATCAAGTATAGTATCTGTGCCTGCATGTGCAGCAATAAAGCGGTCGATCAAATAATGCGAAGCTCCTAATGTTTTGCCATTTGGGTGATTACCCACCAGGATATAATACCAACGTTTATGCGAAAAAAGAAATACTGCTGAGGCAAGTAGTTGGCCATTGTTATTATAAATGCCCAGCGTTTCTGCAAGCTGTTTTTTCTTAGCCGTATCAAACAGTTTTTTAAAACGATCCATTTGTTCATCATTGATTGCTGAAACACGTTGCATGGTTTCTTTGGCTAATGTAATGATGTCTTCTACAGGTATATTTTGTTTTGCAACTAAACCTGTTTGCTCTGCTTTCCTGATGTTTCGTTTCAGGTTTGTGCGGTATAGTTCTGTTATTTCAGAATATGAGTTATTTAAAGCAAGTGTATAGTTTATTCGTTCGGTTAGTGAGAAACCATCAAGTGGGAACAGGTTATTGTGGTTAAGATAAATATCAATGTAACGAAAACGCTTCGGTATTTTTTTTAGAAATGCTTCTGTTATTGCAGCATTGATTTGTTTTATTGAAAAGATACCAAGACTTGCACAGAAATAAGGTTGAAAAAGGTAATGAATACCATATTTCTTATTCCAGGTAAGTGGCATGATGGCTTCATAATCATTCAGCATCAAAGCATCCCAATGATCGGCCATTGCATCAAGATACCAGGAGTAGGCATAGATCAAACCATTGCCTGCATGTTGCACACAGTTATCCCATTTTTGCTTGTCTATTTCAGCATGTGATATGTATTTAATCTGTTGCATCAGTAAGGCATGCGGCGGTCGATCTTTTTCAGGCTGAAGTTCTGAATATCAATCGTAAATGAAATGTTTTTCAGGAAACGTTTTTCAGTGATCGTTGATAAGAAATAATCTTTATAAGGTTTGCTGTAAAACAACGGTGCATAAATATTAACCGTGTTCTTTAGCAAAGAGAGTTGCAGGCCTGCATTGTATAATACTTTACTTCCTTCTGCATTGGCTTTCCATGCATCGGCATAAGTGCCGATGTCCATATACACTTTCAATGGAACCCGAAACGGCAGTATGTTAAGGATGTTGATCTGGTCAGGAATATCAGTTGAGAAATTAAGTGCCATCAGCCAATCATCTGTCTTGCCGATTTTATTCGCCAACATATCGGTGCGAACTTTAAAGCCACCATCACGCATCATCATTTGCTGACTGGCAAATCCCTCGAATTCATTTCTTCCAACAAAATAATTGCTGTATGTATAATCTTCATATCCCTTTGGTGCTGATAGATTCAGATGATAGGGATCGGTACCAAACTGCTTGCTGATAGTTCGCTCGCCGAGATAAATAAATTTACCTGCAAACACTCTGATATCTGCACCAAGTTTTTCATTGTAGTTAAAGTAGTAGTTGCCTGTAAATGCTAAACGAACAAAGTCTTTTGCCTGTTCCGCCATTAACTCACCACGATAAGGATAAAGAACCCTGCTGTCCTGTATTACAAAACGGAGTTGGTTCAAATACCTGCTGGCACTTATAGTAGAAATTTCTGTAAAACGATTTCCATTAGGAAATGTATCGCCTCTGAAGCGGAGATCATCTTCATCCAATAAAAACGTTTTCCATTGTATAAAACGTTCTCTTGTGCTTCGTGGATTTTTTTCTGCAAACACAAACTTGAGTGATGGCGCAATTTTCCTAAAGCCGGTAATATATTTTTGATTCGCTGTATCAACAAAATCATTGGTGCTGAACTTTAATGCATTTACTGCAAGTGTTATACGCTGAAAGGTTTTTGATGGATACATCGTATAACTGGCACGTGCAACACCATTCAGTTGTTTGCTTTTGGTGCCATACATAGATGCCACAATAAACTGGAATTTTGTTGGCGGGAGTGTATAATTAGTGAGTGCGGCTCCAATCATTAACCCATCATACATATTGATA
This sequence comes from Lacibacter sp., assembly GCA_036675885.1. Taxonomy (GTDB): domain Bacteria; phylum Bacteroidota; class Bacteroidia; order Chitinophagales; family Chitinophagaceae; genus Lacibacter. The sequence goes on from JAKFDY010000075.1 coordinate 15,156, forward strand.
CCGGCAACTGGTGTAATGATCAATGCATTTGTTGTGTTGGTATTGTTAGCTGCAAGCAGAGCAATGCGTAATTTCTTTTTTGCAGGAGGCTGTAAAGAACTTTCCTGGTGCAATAATGAAAAAGCTGAATCAAGATTTTTTCCACTACTTTTTTCCAATGAAGTTTTCAGATCAGAAGGATAGGGATGTTTGTATTTCCATTGCTCAAAATACTGTTGCATGCCTTTTAGAAATACATCACGTCCCAATTCGTTTTCCAGTAACTGCATGAACTGTGCACCTTTCTCATAAGCGATCAATGAATAATTCGCTTCGGTTAAACTGTCTGCTGTTGTACTTAATGGCTGTGCAAGATGCAAACGTTCAAACGTTTCAAGTAACATTGCATCATCAGCATTCAACTGAAATGGTTTTTTCTTTTTAGTAATTGGCTTGTATCGGCTCAGCTCTTTTTCAAACCACTTATCATAATAACTGTTAATGCCTTCATCAAGCCAGGGATAAACCTGTTCGTTGTTGGCGATCATTCCCTGGAACCAGTTATGACCAACTTCATGCTCAAGCACACTCTCCAGATTTTTTTCTGTTGATATTGGCGTGATGGCAGTAATACACGGATATTCCATACCTCCTTCAAAACCCATCTTTGCTTCTACGGCGGCAACTGTGTTGTAAGGATATTCACCAATTGTGCTGCTTCTGAAACGAACCGCATCTTTTACCATACGTATGCTGTTCTTCCAGACTGGTTTGCTTTCTGCTGAAAAGGCCGTAAACACATCAACAACCCGGTTGTTGTTTAATTGAATGGTATCATAGCGAACAAGATATTTTTTATCAGCAAACCATGCAAAGTCGTGTACATTATTTTGTGTGTAGAAAAGTGTTTTTGTTTCCTCTTTCTTTACAATAGCCGGTAAAGGATTAGTTATTTTTTTTGTTACCGGTGCAGGCTTTTTCGTTTTAATGATTTGTTGCGGCTCATCAAACTTTGCTTTGTCTTTCAACCATTGCAGTTCTTCGTTATTTTGTAAGTTGCCTGTGCTGAGTACGAGATAACTCTTAGGCAATGTGATCTTCACTTCGTAATTACCAAACTCACTGTAAAATTCTCCCTGGTCTAAATAAGGCATGGGGTGCCAGCCATAACGGTCATACACAGCCGGTTTTGGATACCACTGCGTTACCTGGTATGATTTGCCTATATGTCCCCCTCTTGAAAAATTCTTTGGCAATTGTACATGAAAAGGAGTTGTGAGTTCAATAGATGCGCCGGGCGCCAATGGTTGTGGCAACAGCACTTTAATGATATCGATATGCTGCGGATGATCTTCTGTTTTTGCAAGTACGGAGTTTACACGAAAATCAAGACGGTTGATGTAACCACGATCTTCGCTATTTGAAAAATAAAAATCAGTGCGACCGTTTTCCAGTAATTGATCACTGAAAGCCGTCCTGTCGGTACGATAAGCATTGGGCCATAAATGAAACCAGATGAACCGTAAGGTATCAGGCGAGTTATTGATGTATTCAATTTTTGCAAAACCGTCTAAACTATGTTCTGCATCGTTGAGCGTAACATCAAGTTTAAAATTAACCTGCTGCTGCCAGTATGGTTGCTGGGCATGCAGAGAATTGGTGACGATTAGCAGCAGGAGGGAAAGGATATATTTCACTCAATGGGTTTTCTCAAAAATAACATCTTCTTTCCGTTACACCTATAGTTTGCTCCGCTGTTTTAAAAGTTCAAAGTAAGCATCAAGGTTTTTGCCGCTCACTTCTTCCAACACCTGCTTGAAATCTTCTGGATAAGGATGACGGAATTTCCATTTGTTGTAATAGGTTTGAATGGCTTTTTCAAACACCTCGCTGCCAAGCCCCTGTTCAAGTAAATATGCCCAGATAGCGGTTTTCAGGTAAACCACCATGCCATATTCATCTTTGGTCTTAAACTTTTCAGAAGCTGTTTCTATTGCTTCATTCATTGGTAATTCATTCAACGCATTGTAAACGATGCCTAAAAATTCTGAAGGGCCACGCTGTTTCAATTCAGCAGGTAATGAGTTGCCGAATACTGAATTACTCCTGTATTTTTCTGCTTCGTAACGAAACTGGAAGAAGGTGTTCAGTCCTTCGTCCATCCATGCATGAGCCCGTTCGTTGCTACCGAGTATTCCATAAAACCAGTTGTGACCTACTTCATGTGTTATGACTGCATCAAGTGTTTCTTTATCTGCTGTTGGACTTGTAATGAGTGTTACCATCGGGTATTCCATACCTCCGCTCGATACATTGCCCGGACCTTCAACCGCATTTACTGTCGGGTAAGGATATTCACCGATCCATTTTGAATAGTTACGCACTGCATCCTCTACATAATCAACACTATTACTCCATTGTGTATTTGCATTATTAGTGAAGAATGTAAATACATCAACTGTTTTACCCGAAGCAAGTGCAAGTGTATCGTATTGCACAATAAAATCGTTATCGGTAAACCATGCAAAGTCGTGTACATTTTCAGCTTTGTACTGCAGTGTTTTTGTAGGGGTAGATGTGTTGATTGTATAGCGTTCAAAATCTTTCGCACGTGTTTTGTTGATCTTACCTGCTGCTTTCAGTTTCTGTAATTCATCTTCAGTTTGTAATGTGCCTGTTGCTGCTACAATATAGTTTGATGGCACTGTGATGTTAACGTTGAAAGAACCAAACTCGCTATAGTATTCACCCATATTTAAGTAAGACATGGGATGCCATCCTTTTCGATCGTATACGGCGGGCTTTGGATACCATTGGCAAACTGCAAATGCATCATCAATAAAACCACTTCTTGAAAAGTAACTCGGGAACTTTACATAAAATGGAGTTGTGATATTGATCTTGCCACCTGGAAGTAATGGCTGAGGAAGAATCAGTTTAACGATATCAATATTTTCTTTATCTGTTTCTACTTTGATTGGCTGATCATTGATCTTGAAGGTGAGGCTGTCGATAAACCCCTTATCAGATTTTTTAAACTTGCTCAGCCCTGCTTTATCGCCTTCTTTATATTGAGCGTACAAAGCAGTGCTGTTGTTTTTGTAAGCATTTGGCCAAAGATGAAACCAAATGTAAGTAAGAGTATCAGGTGAATGGTTGATATATTCTAACTGCTCAAACCCTTGAATAGATTTATCAGCAACATTCAGTTTAACATCAATTGTATAATGCACTTCCTGCTGCCAGTAATTCTGTTGTTGTGCAGATGCGCTAATTGCTGTGAGTGTAAGAAAGAAGAAGGCAAGTCTTTTCATGTGTTATAATTTAGAGTTGACGGGTTGTGCTTGTTACCTGCCTTTGCCTAAAAAGATCAACCGGATAGTATGAATGATGATTTTTATATCAAGGGCAAGCGAAATGTTTTCAATATAGATGAGGTCGTATTTACTGCGTTCGATCATCTGTTCTACATTTTCAGCATAGCCAAACTTTACCATACCCCAGGAAGTAATACCGGGTTTTACTTTTAAGAGATAACGATAGTAAGGCGCACTTGCAACGATCTGATCAATATAGAATCGACGTTCGGGTCGAGGACCAACCAAACTCATTTCACCTTTGAGAATATTCCAGAACTGAGGTAATTCATCGAGCCGCCATTTGCGCATTACTTTGCCCCATGAGGTAATGCGTTGATCTGTTTCTGAAGATAGTGCAGGTCCGTTTGGTTCAGCACCAACGATCATCGAACGGAATTTATGAATGTAGAAGGGCTTGCCTTTTAAACCTATTCTTTCCTGCGAATAAAATACAGGGCCTTTTGATGATAACTTTACTTTAATGGCAACAAACAATAACAACGGGGATAACAATATCAGCGAAAAAAGAGATGCGATGATATCCATTAAGCGTTTAATATTTTGCTGCCACTCACTCATCATGCCGGTGTGCAGATCAATGAGCATTACACCAAATACATTGCTGGTGCGAACTGAACCGGAGAGAATGTCAACAGTGTTTGGCAGGAGTTTAATACTTACATCATGTTCACTCAAAATACTAAGCGATTGTTCAAGTGCCTGTCGCTCTTTTTCTTCAGTAGCAATGATCACTTGCTCAATTTTATGTTTCCTGATCACGTTCGACAGATCAGGCAACTTTCCCAATGCAGGTAAATATTTACTAAGGCCGTTGGAGCTGCTGTCTTCAGGATAAAGAAATCCGGAAAAATTAAAACCTTGTGTTTCGCTGCTTTCTTTAATGTCTTTATAAAGTTTGATGGCGCTTTGCTTTGCACCAATGATGAGCGTATTGATCTTTACATTGCCTGCAAGAAACTGTCGTTTGATATTGGCAAGAATGATCCAACGCAACAACCATGTAAAGCTAAACTGCAGAGCGAAAAGCAATAACGATTCCTTGTAATAAAACGTATATGAAACTATACGGTCATCAAGCAGCAAAGCAAAGAAGAGAATAAGACAACCAAGCAGGCAACAGAAAAAAGTTGTAGTGAGTTCCTGCAATCTTGATTTGCTGTAAAGATTTTTATAAGTACCAAAGAGATGATACAGTATTAACCAAAAAACCGGAACAAGAAAAATGCCGGCAAAAAAACTACTGTCGAAAGGCTGGTCAAATAAAGAGGATGCTTCGCCAAGTAAAATTCTCCGTAACAGGTAAAACAATCCCCATGCAAAAGTTGCAGAAAGCCAATCGGCAGCAACATACCAGCCAATATGTATCCGTGGTGTTTGATTCATGAATTATACAGCAGTGGTGCGCTGAATTTTTTGAAGTATCTGGTGGGCAACGTCCATTGCTCTTAATCCATCTACTTCACTTACGGGTATAGGGTTATCATGTAAGATAGCATCTCTGAAATGTTCCAGTTCCATCTTTATCGCATTCACTTCTTTAATAACCGGATTCGAAATGGCTATTGTTTTCTTTCCATGGTTTGTTTCTATATCAAATGTGAATGCTTCTTTGTCATCAGGATTTTTCATGCGAATGATCTCTGATTTTTTTTCAAGAAAATCAATTCCGATATATGCATCACGTTGAAACAATCTGATCTTCCGCATTTTTTTCATGCTGATACGACTGCTGGTGAGATTAGCCACACAGCCATTATCGAATTCAATGCGTACGTTGGCAATATCAGGTGTGTCGGTCATCACGGCAACACCATTCGCATATACATTCTTTACATCACTTTTCACAAGGCTCATGATAATGTCGATG